>CACYBG010000247.1 GCA_902772605.1 uncultured Spirochaetaceae bacterium | reverse complement strand
GCGACGTTTAAAAGCCTGCAATTTCGGGCTTTTAAACTCGCAGGCAATCTCTAAAAAGTCATTGAAAATGAGTTTTTAGAGATTGCCTTTTGCTGGACATTCTATTAGCTATCGTCCAATAGTTCAAGGATTGTGCGGTTCCGTTTCCTTGACCCCGATGAAAAATTCATGTATCTTCTATAATTATGTTTAAATTCTTTCTGAAAAAAAATTTCGCGGACATTTGGGACAATCTGTTCCATCTGCTTATCGTAAACCTTACATATGTCGCCATGGGCGTCGGGGCTTTTTTCACCCTGTTCGGAATAATCAGGACCGGTCTGGAGGACATGCAGAAATACCTTCTGATGCTCCTTGTCGTCATGGTTTTCAGTCCCATCGTGCACATATTCGTTTTTGCAGAGGGAAAAAACTGCGAGTCCATTTCCAAGTATGAGCATCCGAAACTCGGTGCCTATTTCAGGAACATAAAGTCCTGCATCAAGGACGGAATCCTTTACGGTCTTTTCGTCGGTGCGCTTTTCTGCGTTGCCATCGTCGCCATTCCGTATTATTTCCAGATGTGGCTTCCAAGCGAAGGTCATGACGGAAATTTCATAGGACTCCTCCTGATGCTTCTGGTAATCTGGGCCGAACTGATTTCTCTTCTTTCGCTCCAGTGGTTCCTTCCGGTCAGAAACCTGATGCACAACAATTTCAAGAAGTGCCTTAAGAAATCATACATAATTTTCTTCGACAACGCGGGTTTTTCAATCGGACTCCTTCTGGTAAACGTCGTGAACCTGGCCATTTCGGTCTTTTCGCTCGGCATGATTCCCGGCCTTTCCGGAATGCAGCTTTCCGCAACCGATGCGCTCAGGCTCAGGCTTTACAAGTACGACTGGTATGAGGTGAATCCCGGGATGACGAAGGAGCAGAGGAAGGACGTACCGTGGGCGGACCTTCTTGCAAACGACAGGAAGCTCCTTGGAAAACGCACCGTAAAGAATCTGTTTTTCCCGTGGAAGGATTAGGGAACCGCTGATTAATGAGGAATGCCTCAATCGGCAGTTCGCTGTAACGCTTCGTAATTCTTTATAGTGTAAGGAATTAAGGAGTTTTATGGCTTGTGCAGCTGGAAATTCGCCTCAAAAACTTGTTTTTTAGGGCTTAGCTTGAAATTTTTTAATTCATAAAAAATGAATCTGGGTGTATAATGAAGGTATGAAGAGCCTAAGGTTAAGAATAAGTATAATTATATTCGTAATAATGCTCCTGTCTTTTGCTTCGATTGCGATAATCTCGATAACGAGTGCAAAGGCGAGCCTTGAAAAGGAGATGGAAAAGGCCCTTGTGGAGACCGTCCATTCAACGACTGAATCAATCAAGGAATTCAACGACATGGAATTCAAGATGATTGAGACTCTTTCCATCCGGCCTGAAGTGGTTGATTCCGACGTGAGCCTTCTGGAAAAATCCAAGATAGTATACGGTTCTCTGGGAAAAGGGGGCGATTACATTGACGTCTGCATACTTGACAGAGATGGAAATTCATGGATAAACGGCGGTGTGAAGATGGTCTCGTTCAGCGAAAGGCATTATTATAAGGTGCCGATTACTTCGGGGAAGAGATTCATTTCGGATCCTTTCATAAACAAGGTTACTGATGAGTTTGCCGTATTCTATTCGGTTCCGGTATTCAATTACAACAAGGTCGGAAACGTCATTTTCTGCGTGGTTGAAGGACGCAGGCTCTGTGAAATGGTCGCAAGCCACAAGGCGGGTAACGGTCGTTCATCCTTCCTTGTAACGCTTTCCGATGGAGATGGCGGTGCTAACGAAGCGTATTCCGAAATCCATTCCGAGGGAATCATAATTGCTTCAAGCGAATTCCTGGAGGAAAATGCAAAGAAGGAGACTTTCGGTACCGAAAACATCTTTACGGCTGCAAGGTCTCTGGGGGAAACGCAGTATCTTGAAGCCCTCCAGAAAATCAAGGATGATGAGAGTGGTACGCTGGTCTATTCCAAGGGCGGTGAAAAGTACATAATGGCGTTTGAAAGGGTTCCTGAAACGAATTGGGTCGTAATGAACGAGGTTCCGTTCAGCGATTTCCAGAACGATGTTGACGGGATGCGCACGCTCATAATCATATACGTTACGGTGCTTACGGTCCTTTCCGTCCTTATCGTCGGATTCGTAATCGCAAGGTCCATAAAGCCTCTCAAGACCGTTGAGACCGCAATCAATGAAATAGCAACCGGAAATGCAGACCTTACGAAACGCGTTCCCATTTCCTCCAATGATGAAATAGGAGAGGTCGTCAAGGGATTCAATAAATTCGGCGACAAGATGCACGGCATAATCCTGGACATAAAGGGGTCCAAGGATACGCTTGCCCAGGTCGGAATCGACATGAGCAGCAATGCAGTCGAGACTGCAAATTCCATATCCGAGGTATACGCGAACATCGAGGACATGAAGCAGCAGATTGCAACCCAGGGAAACAGCGTAAACCTTACTGCGGCTGCGGTCACGGAGGTTTCGTCCAACATCGATTCGCTCGGGCAGATGATTGAGACCCAGTCTAACGGAGTTGCACAGGCATCCACGGCCGTTGAGCAGATGATAGGTAACATTTCGTCTGTAAACGGTTCCGTTGCAAAGATGGTCAAGTCCTTCGACCTTCTTCTGAGCAAGACCCAGGGTGGCGTTTTCAAGCAGACCGTCGTAGGCAACAAGATAAAGGAAATCGAAAACCAGTCGTCTGCGCTTCAGGGGGCGAACCAGGTAATATCACAGATTGCGGCCCAAACAAACCTTCTGGCAATGAACGCTGCAATTGAGGCGGCCCATGCAGGTGAAGCGGGAAAGGGATTTTCCGTCGTTGCAGATGAAATCAAGAAGCTTTCCGAGAACTCTCAGAGGGAATCCGGCAAAATCAGCGAGCAGATTCAGCAGATTGAGAATTCCGTCGGTGAGGTCGTATCCGCTTCCAACGATGCATCTGAAGCATTGAGGCAGGTTGCGGCATTGATTGATGAAACCAACGGAATCGTCCGTGAAATCGGTCAGGCAATGGAGGAACAGACAAGCGGTTCAAAGCAGATTGGAAACGCACTGCAGGTAATGAACGATGCGACAAGCGAAGTCCGTGCCGCAAGCCATGAGATGGCAGTCGGGAACAAGTCCATACTTGAGGAAATAACGAACCTCCAGAACGTGACCAACGCCATGAAGGAAAACATGCAGAGGCTCATATCCGGTGCAGACAGGATAAAGTCATCCGGCAACGAATTGAACAGGATTGCGCCTCAGGTACGCTCTTCCATCGACCAGATAAGCTCCCAGATCGACCAGTTCAAGGTTTAACCGGTCGTAAAGGCTTAATTGAATGTTTTATTGCGCGTGGATTCCGTTTCGGGGTCCACGTTTTTTTTGCCCCTAGAAACTAAGGTCGATTTGTGGTAGAATGGCATGCCGTCCGTCTGAGAGTATTTTCAGGGGACTCAAAATCATGTCCGGTATAAACCAATGCCGGTATTCAGGAGTTTTTTTATGGAAAAGCAAGTCGATCATTCATGTACGCTGGACAAAATCATCAGTTTGTGCAAGCGCAGGGGTTTTGTCTATCAGGCCAGCGAGATATACGGAGGAATGGCTGGAGCGTGGGATTACGGTCCTCTGGGAGTAGAGTTCAAGCGTAACATTCAGAATGCCTGGTGGAAGGAGATGACGCAGCTGCATGACGATGTGGTTGGCCTTGATTCTGCAATCTTCCAGCACCATACTACATGGAAGGCCTCCGGCCACGTGGATCATTTCTCGGATCCCATGATTGACTGCCTTGAATGTCAGGCACGCCACCGCGCAGACAAGCTGATTGAAGACTTTGTTGCAGCAAATCCCGATAAGGCTCCCGGAAAACCCGTTGACACCATGAGCCACGAAGAAATGAAGGCTTTCATCGATGCAAACATCAACTGTCCTGCATGTGGAAGCAAGGAACGCAAGTATACCGCCGTCCGTGAGTTCAACCTCATGTTCAAGACCTATCAGGGACCGATTGCCGACGAGTCTCACCTTGTTTACCTTCGCCCGGAGACATGCCAGGGTATTTTCACCGATTTCAAGAACATCGTTCAGTCAAACCGCATGAAGGTTCCTTTCGGAGTCGCTCAGGTCGGAAAATCATTCAGGAACGAAATCATATTCAAGAACTTCATCTTCCGTACATGCGAATTCGAGCAGATGGAGATGGAATATTTCTGTAAGCCCGGAACCGAGGATGAGACTTTTGACAGATGGAGGAAGGACCGCTGGTCGTTCTACCTGAAATACGGTATCGCCGAGAAGAACCTGAAGTGGCATCACCATGACAAGCTGGCCCACTACGCGAAGGATGCCTACGACGTAACATACAATTTCCCGATTGGATTTGAAGAGGTCGAGGGAATCCACTCACGCACTGACTTTGACCTTTCTCAGCACCAGCAGTATTCAAAGAAGGACATGTCATACATCGACCAGGACGACGGAAACAAGAAGTATGTTCCATACGTAATCGAAACTTCCGCCGGACTCAACCGCAACTTCCTCATGTTCCTCTGTGAAGCCTATGAAGAGCAGAACGTTTCTACCGAGGAAGGAAAGGAAGAT
>CACYBG010000246.1 GCA_902772605.1 uncultured Spirochaetaceae bacterium | reverse complement strand
CTTAAAATTTATTCTTGATAAAAGACCCTAGAACAGTCCTCCTATCAATCGTACTGCCAGTGCACAGAGCCATGCCAGTATGCATTGCCACGCTGCAAGACCCAACGCCCATCTGAATCCAAGTTCGCGTTTTATCGATGTCATTGCCGCAATGCATGGACAGTAAAGCAGGCTGAAAACGAGCAGGCTTGCTGATGCCAATGGTGTGAGTGCCGATGTTATGCCTCCGTTAAAAAGTATTTCAAGTGTGGAGACTACGCTTTCCTTTGCCATCACTCCGGAAATGAGGGACGTGCAGATTCTCCAGTCGTTCAGGCCGATTGGTTTCATCAACGGTTCAAGGAATCCTGCGATTTTTGCAAGTATGCTCTGCGATGAATCTTCGACGAATGTAAGGTGCAGGTCGAAACTCTGGAGGAACCATATTACAATGGTCGCAATGAAAATGTCCGTGAATGCGCGCTCAAGAAAATCCTTTGCCTTTTCCCACAGGAGTTGTATTACGTTTTTCGGACTTGGAAGACGGTAATTTGGAAGTTCCATCACAAACGGAACGGGTTCTCCCTTGAACAAAGTCTTTCTATATAATAGTGCCGCCAGAATGCCTATGATTATGCCCAGGAAGTAAAGTCCGGTCATTACCAGTCCGCCGTGTTTCGGAAAAAATGCTGCGGTAAAGAATGCATAGATTGGAAGTTTTGCAGTGCAGCTCATGAAAGGTGTCAGGAGTATGGTCATCTTTCTGTCGCGTTCGGACGGAAGAATCCTTGTGGACATGACAGCCGGAACCGTGCATCCGAATCCAATCAAAAGCGGAACTATGCTTCGACCCGAAAGACCGATTTTACGCAGGAGCTTATCCATTACAAATGCAACTCGTGCGATGTATCCTGAATCTTCCATGAGCGAAAGGAAAAAGAAAAGCGTGACGATTATGGGAAGGAAAGAAAGTACGCTTCCAACCCCGGCGAAAATTCCGTCGACTATCAGTGCGTGAAGGACTTCGTTTGCGCCCATCGACGTGAGTCCCGAATCAACAAGAGCCGTCAATGCATCTATGCCTTTTTCGAGAAGTCCCTGAAAGAATGAACCGATTACGTTGAACGTCAAAAAGAAAACCAGTCCCATAATCAGCATGAAAAAAGGAATTGCAGTATATTTCCCCGTGAGAAGAGAGTCGATTTTTTCTGAACGCAGACGCTCGCGGCTTTCCTTCGGTTTTTTTACGGTTCGGCTGCACACATTCCTGATGTATGAATAGCGCATGTCGGCGATGGCTGCACTTCTGTCCAATCCGCGTTCATTTTCCATCTGAAGCGAAATGTGTTCAAGGATTTCCTTTTCGTTTACATCAAGGTTGAGTGCATAAAGAATCCGCTTGTCTCCCTCAAGAAGTTTGCTCGCTGCAAAACGTACCGGGATTCCCGCCTTTTCCGCATGGTCCTGAATCAAATGGATGACCGCATGAAGCGCACGGTGAACTGCTCCTCCCGAATCGTTTTCGCTGCAGAAATCCTGACGCAGAGGTTTTTCCTGAAAGTGTGCGACGTGAAGAGCATGTTTAATCAATTCATCAACACCCTGATTTTTTGCGGCTGAAATCGGAACGACAGGAACACCGAGCATTTCCTCCATCTTGTTTACGTCGATTGAACCTCCGTTTCCAGTTACCTCGTCCATCATGTTCAGGGCGATAACCATCGGGATGCCGGTTTCCAGAAGCTGCATAGTAAGGTAAAGGTTTCTCTGTATGTTAGTTGCATCCACGATGTTGATGATGCCCTTAGGTTTTTCATTCAGGACAAAATTGCGCGAAATGATTTCTTCGTTTGAATATGGCGACATTGAATAGATTCCAGGAAGATCCGTTACAAGCGTCTCCGGGTGATTTTTTATCTGACCGTCCTTTCTGTCAACCGTTACGCCTGGAAAATTTCCGACGTGCTGATTTGAACCCGTAAGCTGATTGAAAAGGGTCGTCTTTCCTGAGTTCTGATTTCCGACGAGCGCATAGGTAAGTTTCGTTCCGTCCGGCAATGGATTTGATTCACCGATGGGATGCCTATGGAATTTTCCGTCTTCACCAAGTCCTGGATGAGCGGTCTTTGCATTTTCATGGGAATCTGCTTTGGAAACTTTTTCCTTTATTTCTTTATCAAAATCCTGCGTGATTTGGATTTTTTCTGCATCGGCCTGACGCATGGTGAGTTCGTAACCGTTTACGTCGAATTCAATCGGGTCGCCCATGGGTGCAAGCTTGATTTTCGTCACGATTGTGCCTGGAATTATGCCCATGTCAAGGAAGTGCTGCCTCAGTTCTCCGTTTCCGCCGGTCATTGAAATGAGTCCTGATTCTCCGATTGGTAAGTCTTTTAGTGTCATTTTCCGTCGCTCTTATAAAATGTTTCTGCTCTAAAAATTCAACGGCAGTTTAATAATCTTGCCAGGGACAATTTTTAGGCTTTATCTGTTATGATAATATATTTTGTGTTATAATCCAAGACATGAATTTCATACAGGAAGAAATATCAAAAGCATTGGTCCAGCTTTCTGAAAAATCGATTTTGACCGAGGCAATCATTGCCAAGAAAATCCGCGAAAACATAAATCTGAGCGGAAAAAACAAGGCGGGACTTTCTTTTCGGGATGTTGAGGAAGCGGTCTATTATATAGAAGAAAACAATTCGCTGCATTATGCACTGCATTTGAATTCTGCAAACGACCTTCTGTTGAAACCGTCTGAATCTGCCTGCGGTCTAGATGGGGATGCCCGTAAACGGCGGCTTTCAAGCGAAAAAAGCAGGTCGCTTCTTACAAATGCAGACGTGAAAAATGTTGGTGACGGAAAAAACAAGAGGGAGAAAAAAAATGATAAGACTTGTAAGACCAAATGAAAAAATGAAGGACAAGGCCATAGATTTCAAAGAGGAGTTTTTTTCCCACAACGAAAAAACAATAAACGGCAGCGAGCTTCTTGATAAGATTGATGATTATGACGAGTGGCTGAAAATTGTGACGCAAAACATGAGTCCTGAAACCGTTTCGCCGGATTGGGTTGTCACCGATACTTTTTTTGCCGTTGATGAAAACGAGAAAATTGTAGGCATAATCGATTTGAGGCATACGCTGAATGATTTTCTGAAAGATTTCGGTAATTGCGGTTACAGCGTCCGTCCAAGCGAAAGAAAAAAAGGTCATGCAACGGAAATGCTCCGTCAGCTGCTTGTCATTGCAAAAGAAATCGGAATGAATGAACTGCATCTTTCCGTAGAAAAAACAAACGAAGCTTCTGTAAAAACCATTCGGAAAAACGGCGGTGTTTATGAACGCAGCTTTGAATTTGAAAATGAAATCGCAGACGTATATCGTTTTGTTTTGAAGTAGGTGAAGACAATGGCGTCGAGCAAAGAATATTTAGATTTTATAATGGATCAGCTTTCGGATTTGGAAGAAGTGAAAGTTCGCGCGATGATGGGAGAGTACATCATTTATTATCGCGGCAAAATTGTCGGCGGTATTTATGATGACCGTTTTCTTGTAAAGCCTGTTCCTGCT
>CACYBG010000245.1 GCA_902772605.1 uncultured Spirochaetaceae bacterium | reverse complement strand
TGGCCGCCTCCCTTGCCGCCCTGTATGAATCCTCAAGTTCAACCGTAATGCGTTCGTCGATTACGGAATAGTCAAGGTTTCCCGGAAGCTGGTTCTTCGGAAGTCCCTCGATCGGATGTATGCCTGTAATTCCGGTCTCCTCAATCTTCGGCTGAATTGCAACGACATGTATGTTTCCGTTCTTTTCCTTAAGGTAGCGTCCCGTTCCGCTGATTGTTCCGCCGGTGCCTGCTCCGGAAACGAAGATGTCCACCTTTCCGTCCGTGTCGCGCCATATCTCCGGTCCCGTAGTCTCGTAGTGTGCACCCGGATTCGCCTTGTTTGAAGTCTGGTTTACGAAGAAAACCTCGGGTTCTCCGTCCAGCTTCTTCTTCAGTTCATTCTGGGCCGCAAAGAAATCGTTGTTTGTGGCCGCAAGCGTTTCCGTAAGTTCAGGTACGGTGCTCTGGAAAATCACTTCCCCGCCGTACGCCCTGATCGTCTGGGTGCGCTCTATGCTCACTCCGTCCGTCATGTATATCCTGGATTTGTATCCCTTTGCCGCTGCGATGGCTGCGATTCCGATTCCGGTGTTTCCCGTAGTCATTTCCACGAGCGTCGTCTTTCCTTCAAGGCTTCCGTCCCTTTCCGCCGCCTGAATCATTCCAAGGGCTATCCTGTCCTTTACGCTTCCTGCAGGATTGTAATATTCAAGCTTTGCAAGGATGTGTGCATGGAGTCCAAGCTTTTTCTCATAATTGTCCAGTTCCAGCAGAGGCGTGTTTCCGACGAGCTCTACGATCGAATGATAGATTTTTCCCATAAGATACTCCTTTTAAAATAAGTTTTTTCTGATGGAACAGTATGTTGGATTTCATTTCCTTTGGCCAATATAAATTTCCTATATCTCCCATAGGAAAATTGTATTATGAAAGATTCGCTCGATTTTGTATAACATGCTTAATCGGTAGGTTGAACTTCCGGACTGAAAACAATTCTATAAAGAGGTTTAAAAATGAAAGCGAATGAAAGACTTGTCAACTTGAAAAAATCCATGTGCGTTCCCCTGTTGGCGGCGGGAATTCTGTTCTCCGGATGTTCGAAGGAAAATCAGAACGGACTTCCGACGCTTAAGCTTGCAAACGACATAACTTCAAACTATACCCCGGTCATAAACCTTGCGGTGAAAGGCGGTCTGGCTGAAAAGAACGGCGTGCATCCCGTAATCGACTACACCGAGGGAATCGAACCTGTCATTACGGGAAAAATCGACGGAAGGCTTACCGATCTGGTGGCTTCCCTGATTACCGGTGGAAACGGCGACGACGTGGTGATTTTTGCAGGAACCATGGGTGGCGGACACATCGTATATGCAAACAGGAACGTTGCGGAAAAACTCAAGGAGCCGGAAAACTGGAAGGGACTCAGGATCGGGGCAAGGACGAAAATCACTCCGTTCATAGTGCTTGCATATTCCATCAGGGAAAAATACGGATGCTCTGCCGATGACGTTACGTTCAGGTATTTCGACAACGACCAGGCGATGATGTCAGCATGCGCAAAGGGTGAAATCGACGTGGGTACGACCTACTATGCATACAGGGAGACCGCTTTGGCCCAGGACCTTGTTCCGATCATGGACCTTGTTGACCTGTATCCGGATTATGCATGCTGCCGTCAGAGCGCAAACGGCAAGAAAATCCGCGAGGAAAGGAAGTCGTTCGTTTCGTGGACAAAGGGGCTGATTGACGCATGGAAATTCTACAATACGAACGAAAAGGACACCATAAGCCTCATCAAGAAGGTTACGAACGAGGATGACGACTGGGTCTACTCCAACATCTACGACAGGGACAATACGGCACGCATAACGTTCAATCCCGACCCGTTCTACAACGGATGCCTTTCACAGTACGACATCTGCGTTGAAAAGGGATACATCGGGGAAAACCCGCGTCCGCTTCCGGAATACTTCGACATATCGATTTATGCCGATGAGCTCCGTGAAGTGATTGCAGAAAACCCGGACGACACTTTCTACAGGGACATGTGGACGTATTTCGTCAGGCACAACGACCTGTACCCGGGCTTTTACGACAGGTACGGCTTATAGCGGAGGATTGCCATGGAAGATGATACCGTCATAGAGATAAAGGATCTTACGGTCACCTATGAAAACGAGAATTCCTCGTTCGAAGCACTGAAGGACATAAACCTGAACGTCAGGCGCGGAGAATTCATATGCATAGTGGGATCTTCCGGATGCGGAAAAAGCACCCTCCTTTCGGTTCTTGAAGGGCTTCAGGGTGCAAGCTCCGGCAGCGTAAGGATAAACGGAAAGGAAATACACGGTGCAGGCGTTGAAAGGGCCGTCGTGTTCCAGAGCTATTCCCTCTTCCCGTGGATGACTGCAGTTGAAAACGTCTCCTTTGCAGTCTATGAGACCAACAGGAAACGCGGAACAAGGGTGTCAAAGAAAAAGGCGTCGGAAATTGCAAGGGCATTCCTTAAGAAGGTCGATCTTACGGGCTTTGAGGACAAGCTTCCCGGGGAACTTTCGGGCGGAATGCAGCAGAGGGTTGCCATAGCACGTGCAATGGCCTGCGATCCTGAAATACTCCTGATGGACGAGCCTTTCGGTGCCCTGGATGCAAAGATAAGGGAAAGCCTTCAGAACCTCCTGCTCAAGATGTGGCGTGAGGATGAGCGTAAAAAGACCGTAGTATTCGTCACGCACGACCTGAACGAGGCCGAACTTCTTGCAGACAGGATAGTGTTCATGATTCCAAGGCACATCTATGCAGTGATAGACGACGACCTTCCGAGACCAAGGAACAGTGCATACATGCAGGAAAGCCCCGAGTACAAGGCCCTTTATCAGAAGCTCGTCAAATACTTTTACAGGGAGACGTCGGAACTCATAGATAGCGAAGGAGGAAACCTATGAAAAAATTCCTTTTTAAATACGTGCTGAATTTTGCGAACCTGCTTTTCGTGCTGATTCTCCTGTGCTTCCTCTTGCCAAGCAAATATGCTTTGGAAATGAGGATTGGACTCAAGGGGCCTGCGGTTTTCCTTACCGTACTTGCACTCATCGAGATAAGGTTCCTGTTCAGCCTGAGGAGAAAGGACAAGGCACAGTCGTCCAGGGACATAACGACGGTCGTATATGCGTTCCTTTTCATCTGGGAGCTTTTCGTGTCGCGCCTGAACCTGCTGCCCTATGTCTTCATTCCCGCACCTGAAAACGTATTCCACGTGTTCGTTTCGGATGCGCAGAACATATTCCAGGGATTCCTTTCGTCAATGTTCCTGATTCTGGTCGGACTCCTGCTTTCCATAGTTTCTGCCGTAATCCTGGGAACCCTTGTAGGATGGAACCCGAGGCTTACCAAGGCCGTGTATCCGGTGGTCAAGGCCGTATCGACCGTACCCGCGCTGATTTACACGCCCTATGTCGTACTCATAATGCCTACGTTCAGGGTCGCCTCCCTCTGCGTAATCTTTCTGAGCGGATTCTGGGGCTCCGTCATGGATTCCATAAACAACACGGCGTTCGTTGAAAAGAAGATAGTCAATGCGGCGAAGGTCCTGAACCTTTCCACCCCGACCATACTTTTCAGGATAATAATTCCGTTCAACCTGCCCCGCATCATAAACGCACTTCCGATAAGGCTTGCAAATGCACTCATGACGCTGACCGTTGCGGAAATGCTCGGTGCGGACTGCGGAATGGGATATTACGTCAGGTACGCCCTGAACTTTGCAAATTACACGAAGGCGATTGCCGGAATCATTTTCATCGGATTTACGGTTACTGTCCTGAACTCCCTCATTGATGTAGTCAAACGAAGGCTCATCAAGTGGAGCTACTGAAAAAAGAAAAAATATTCATTTTACCTATTGATTAAGTAGGGAATATGTTGTATCTTATACCCAGTTATTAAGTAGGTAATAAAAAAGGAGACGTTATGGCGCTAGATGAACAGACACTTTACCGTGAGCATCCATGCTTCGGTCCCCACAAGCACAACAAGGGACGGATTCATCTGCCCGTCTCCCCGGGATGCAACATCGAATGCCGTTTCTGCGACAGGAAAATCAACGAGTGCGAAAACAGGCCGGGAGTCACCAGCACGGTGATAAAGCCCGAAGAGGCATGCGGCTACATTCGCAGGGCATTGGAAAAGTGCCCGGAACTGACTGTCGTGGGAATTGCAGGACCGGGAGACACTCTGGCTACGGACCGTGCCATAGAAACCTTCCGTCTCGTAAAGAAGGAATTCCCAAACCTCATCAGGTGCATGAGTACGAACGGACTTCTGCTTCCTGAAAAGGCTGAAGAGCTGATTGAAGTCGGAATCGACACGCTTACCGTTACGGTGAATGCCGTTGATCCTGAAATCGAAGCCCAGCTCAACAACAGGATAATCTACCACGGAAAGATATATACGGGCGTTGAGGCTGCAGAAATCCTGATAAGGAATCAGCTTGAAGGGATTGAAAGGCTTTCCCAGACAGGAATGCTCATAAAGGTGAATACGGTTCTCTGTCCAGGAATCAACGACGGACACATAGAGGAGATTGCCTGTACGGTCAAGGATGCCGGAGCGCACATATACAACATCATTCCGCTGATTCCGCAGAATGAGCTCAGGCACCTGAATGCACCGACCTTTTATGAACTTGACGAAGCCCGTAAGGCTGCGTTCCCGTACATAAACATCTTCACCCACTGTGCACACTGCCGTGCCGATGCCGTCGGAGTTCCAGGCGAATACGACATGGGTACGGACATCTACATGGGGCGGGTTGAAACGAAGGAAACGTTCAGTCACGGTTGACGGCATTTTACTTCTAAAGCGGATTTTACAGGAGGAGCTGAAGATGAAATACAAGGTGGCTGTAGCAAGCAGCGACGGACATACGGTCGATTCGCATTTCGGACACGTCCAGTCGTTCAGCATATATGAAGTTGATGAGGAAACAGGTTCCTACGAGGATGTCGAGGAGCGCGACGTAGGAGCCGCTTGTTCCGGAGGCGAATGTGCTGGATCCTCTCCTGCAAGCGGATGCGGCGGAAGAAACGGTGCCGGTGAAGGCGACTCCCCGATGGAGAAGATTGCCGCATCTCTTTCCGACGTAAGTTACGTCCTGGTTGCAAGGATCGGTCCTCATGCAATCCGTGCGCTTGCAAAATACGGCGTTACTGCATACGACATAGTGCTTCCCATCGATGAGGCGATCGGAAAAATCAACGGCTTCAGAAAAAAGATAGGCGAAAGGAAGCGGAAGGCATGAAAAGCCTGCATTAACGCAGGACCGGTGAGAACATCATGGTTAAAGGCGAATAATCTTCATTCGGATCATTCACCTTTTCCTTAACCATAACCCTGAAGATAACGGATGATTCACCTTGAAGTGGACATCCCTTGCATGAACGGAATGACCGCATTGATCGGCATTTCGATACTGGAGGTAAAAAACATGGCGAAAATTCTTGATCAGCCGCGCTACAAGTGTGCATTGGCGGCTATGCAGACGGTTCAGTCGATTCCCGGTTCCATTCCGGTACTTCATTCCGGACCGGGCTGTGCGGCAAAGCTGAACGACAACAACGGTACCAGCGGAAGGTACAGTCCGAACATCTTCCCCTGCACTTCCATCAGTGAAAAGGAAGTCGTTTTCGGCGGGTCCGACAAGCTCAGGTCAACCATCCACAATGCACTGCGCGTAATCGATGCAGATCTTTTCGTCGTGCTTTCAGGATGTACCGGAGAAATAATCGGAGACGACATAAAGGAAGTCGCACAGGAATTCGAGGATGAGGAAAAGCCCGTCGTATGGGCGAAGACTCCCGGATTTAAGGGCAACAACTACGTCGGTCACGACTGGATATTGAAGTCCATTTTCGAGCAGTACCTCATGCGCCCGGATGTCCGCGACGAAAGGGATGAAAAGGGAGCCAAGGTAAAGGGACTGGTAAACATTTTTGCAGGACCTCCTCAGCAGGATCCGTACTGGCTCGGTAACCTCCGTGAAATTGAAAGCCTCATTTCTGCAATCGGACTCAAGCCGAACACGATTTTCGGTTTCGGACGCGGGATTGAAAACATAAAGGACACTGCAAGGGCCGAGTTCAGCATCTTGATTTCGCCCTGGGTCGGACTTGAAAGCGCAAGATACCTTGAATCGAAATTCAAGATTCCGCTCCTGCACTATCCCATCCTTCCGATCGGTGCGACGGAAACTTCAAAATTCCTCCGTGCCGTACAGGAGTTTACGGGTGCAGACAGGGACCTTGTAGAAAAGGTCATAAGCGAAAAGGAAGCGGAATTCTACTATTACATAGAGCGTTTTGCGGACACCCTGCTTGAGACCCGAATCCTTGGAAAAAGGTTTACGGTCGTAAGCGACAGCCAGTACACGATGGCGGTCACCAAATTCCTTGTGAACGACATGGGACTCTTCCCTGAAAAGCTTTTCATAACCGACGATGCTCCCGAGTCCTTCCGCGCCGGAATTGCAAACGAAATCTCCAGCCTGAACTACGGAATACAGGCTCAGGTTCAGTTTACGACCGACGGACACGACA
Organism: uncultured Spirochaetaceae bacterium; assembly: GCA_902772605.1. Taxonomy (GTDB): domain Bacteria; phylum Spirochaetota; class Spirochaetia; order Treponematales; family Treponemataceae; genus Treponema_D. The sequence goes on along the minus strand of CACYBG010000245.1, from coordinate 13,997 downwards.
TCCACGAGCAGATAAAGGCGACCGACTTTGCAGGAACCCCGCTCATAATCGGTTCGAACTGGGAGAAAAAGCTTGCCGTAGACATCGGGGCGCATTACGTGAACGTAAGTTATCCGATGCTCGAAAAGCTTGTCATAAACGACCACATTGCAGGCTACTCTGGCGGACTTCACCTGCTTGAGCAGATATTCACGGCGGCTTTGAGCAAGTTGAAGCTCTAGGGAACAGCTGATTGATACGGGAAGCATTTGTCAGCGGTTTGCGTTAGGGATTGTAGGGGCGGCAGAGCCGTTCGCACTGCGAATGGAGCGGAAGCGGAACCCCGAAAAGCCCGACCCGGAAACGCGTTTCCGGGGAACGCCCAAAAAATGAATCAGGAGAATAGAATGGCTTTTAACTTTAAGAATTCAAATCTGGCCGTGAGGGAAAACAGGCTCGGCTCAATAACCGGATTCGTAGGAGACCTTGAGACTTTGGTTTACAGGTCTGAATGCGGATCTCTCAAGAACAGGGAAAGGTGCTTTTCACAGTCAAGTTCATGCCTTTCAGGATGCGCACTCAACGCTCTGGCATCAATCAGGAACGTAGCGGTAGTCTATCATGCACCTGCAGGATGTACGGCAATGGCATCCAACGACAGCGTTAAGTTCGGTCAGATTGCGGCTAGAATCAACAAGACCACGAACTCGGTTTTCGTCTGTACCGACCTGAATGAAAAGGACACTGTTTTCGGTGCAATGAACGACCTCCGGAACATAGTCGAGCACACGTACAAAACCTATAAGCCCGATGCAATCTTCATCTCGACATCATGCGTTTCAGGCGTAATCGGTGAAGACGTAGACGGACTTGCGGATGAAATCGATGCAGAGCTTCCGATACCGGTCATCCCCATTCACTGCGAGGGATTCAAGAGCCGCATCTGGGCAAGCGGATTCGACATCTCGGACCATGCCGTCCTTCAGGGAATCGTAAAGCCTCCTAAGGAAAAGAGAAGGATTATCAACATAAAGAACTTCTATGAAAGCGCACGTCCCCAGATTACGAAGATTTTCAACGAGGTGTTCGATGCAGAGCCGCAGTTTTTGTACTGCAATTCAACCGTCGAGGAGCTTTCGCATCTGAGCGAGGCACTTGCAACGGTCTGTATCTGCGGAACCCTTGGAACGTACCTTGGAAATGCGCTTGAAGAAACCTACGGCGTCCCCTATGTCCGTACCATAAACCATTCGGGAGTCACCGGATTCGAAACATGGCTCCGCGGAATAGGAGATGCAATCGGCCGTCGCGAACAGGTCGAGGAATACATCAAGAAGCAGAGGGAAATATTCATTCCTCAGATTGAAGAGGTTACAAAGTCACTTCACGGTCTTCGTGCGGTCATAGGAATGGGACCGGGATTCACATACGAGATTGCACGCGTACTTCAGGAGTTCGGAATGAAGGTGGACTATGCACTTGCATGGCACTACGACTACAAGTACGACAACGGTCAGGTTCCTCCTGCATTGGAGCACCTTCTGAAGACTTCGCCGAAGGACATGAAGGTAGCTGTCGCCGACCAGCAGAACTACGAGGTCCTGAACATACTGAACAGGTACAAGCCCGACGTATATTTCAGCCGCCATCCGGGAACTACGGTCTGGGCCATCAAGCAGGGATATGCCGCAGTTTTCGTTGCCGACGAATACACCGTTTTCGGTTACGAGGGGACTTTGAGTTTTGCAAAGCTCATCCGCGACACCGTTACAAACCGTTCCTTTGAAAAGAACCTTGCTTCAAGGATAAAGCTTCCGTATACGAAATGGTGGTACGAGCAGCAGTCCGACAAGTTCATAAACAAAGAGGAAGTCAAGAAATCCTAACGTTGGGTTTTTGCGGGCGTTACTTCCAAGGGAAACTTCCCCTGGAAGTTCCCCTTGGAAGTCGGGCTTTTCGGGGTTCCGCATCCGCTCCATTCCTGCGCTCCCTTCGGTCGCTCCGGAACGGCTTCGCCGCCCCTACAATCCCTAACGCATATAAAGAGAGGTGAAAATGAAGGATTTAAAAAAATACCTTTACCGTGCTTTTCCGGCATTGGGCGTAATCGTTGCATTGGCCGTTCAGTTCGCATTCGGTGACAGTACCCTTCATCCTGCGGCAAACGGAAGGTATTATACCATTTTCCTTTTGATTCTGCTCGGTTTCTCGATTCTGTTTTTCATCCTTTCGCTCTTCATCAGGAAAATCCGAGATGGACTTGAACAGAAGGGAGCCTTTCTGTTCGGAGCCGGAATACTTGTTTCCGTACTGAACCTGCTTACGGCCAAGTTTGCGGTGCTTCCCGTGATTTTCTTTCCGAGCTACGACAACATACTTGCGGTCTTCGTCGAACAGGCTCCACTTCTGCTTAAGTGCGTGGGCTTTTCGTTCAGGCTCCTTCTGCTGGGGGTGTTCTGGGGAATACTTGCAGGGTTCATAACCGGCGTGTGCCTGGGCTTTTCCAAGAAGGTCTATTACTGGATAAACCCGTACATAAAGCTCATCGGACCCATTCCTGCAACCGCCTGGATTCCGCTGGTGCTTACGACCTTCCCTACGCCGTTCGGAGCAAGCGTGTTCATAATCGCACTTTCCGTCTGGTTTCCGGTTCAGCTCATGACAAGTTCGGGAATACAGAATACGAACAGGATATATTTCGAAGTAAGCCGTACGCTTGGAGCGGGAACATTTTTCCAGGTGTTCAAGGTTGCCGTTCCTGCAGCCCTCCCGAGCATATTCCAGGGAGTGTTCAACGGAATCTGCGCCGCATTCATTGCACTGATGACCGCCGAAATGTTCGGTGCAAAATACGGAATCGGCTGGTACATAAGCTATCAGAAGTCGATGATGCTCTACTCCGGAGTCTATGCGGGACTCATACTCATTGCAGTGTTCTGTACCGTAATCCTTACTGCGCTTTTCAAGGTCAGGAAGAGGCTTTTGGGATGGCAGAAAGGACTCATCAAGTGGTAAAAAAAAAAAAAAAAAAGAATATAAAAACTTACGTAAAAAATACACGGGGGAAATGAAAGTGAAGAAAACAGTTTTGAAAATTGCGGCGCTTGTACTCGCGTCGTCCGTTGCAGTAACGTCATGCAACAAGAACGAAAAGGCTGACGCAAAGAAGGTCGTCAGAATCAATTTCCAGACCGGAACGCTCTGTGCGGCTCCTGTCCACGTTGCGATGAAGATGGGGCTTTTCGACGAGGAGCTTGAAAAAATCGGACAGAAGGCGGAGTACGTGCTTCAGGCGGAAGGCGGTGCGACCCTTGGAGAGATGATTGCATCAGGAAAGGTCGATGCCGGATACGGTCTTTATGCCACCCAGCTCCAGGCCATGGAAAACGGACTTCCAATCTCATATACGTCCGGAATCCACATCGGATGTACGAAATATTACGTCAGAAGCGATTCCGACATACAGTCCGTGAAGGACCTCAGGGGAAAGAAAATCGGCGTTCCGGGCCTTGCAGATTCAAGCGTCATGAACCTTAAGCGAAAGCTCATGGATGTCGGCATCGGAGTTACGGCTGACAACAACGAGGTGGAGTTCGTGGCCTATTCGTCAAGCGACCTTGCAATCGCCCTGAACAACGGTGCCGTGGACGTAATCGGAGCGCACGACCCTGTTGCAACTAAGGGAGAACTTGCATACGGATTCAGGAAAATTCTGGATACCGGAACGGACGAAAAGTTCGTAAACGAATATTGCTGCCAGCAGTTCGTAACCCATAAGCTCCTGAGCGAAAATCCAGAGGGGGCCGCAGCCGTTACGAGGGCGCTTCAGAAGGCCAGTGCATTCGTCGAGGCGGAACCAAGGGCAGCCGCACAGCTTCAGATTGAGAACGACCTTGTAGCCGGAGACCTTGATTTCAACGCCGCGCTTCTTGAGGAACTGAATTTCATTCCAAGCCGTTCGCTCGGAAAAAAGACCTTCGATGCAGCCGCACGCCAGCTTCAGACAGCCGGAATACTCAAGGAAACGACCGACATCGAGAAATTCATCGCACAGGGATACATAGAGCTTTTCGGAGTCCCGGACGGATATACGTACGATCCAAAGACCAAGACCTACACTGAAATAAACGGTGTACGCACAAGCTTCTGATTTAAGCATCCAAAGCTTATTGCAAAGGGAGACATGACTGAGATTTCGTGTCTCCGCAAGACCGCCGATGCGGAATTTATTTACGGGAGATTTAAAATGAAAAAAAATGCTGTGTTTGCAGCCGTACTGCTTGTTTTGGGAGCACTTGTTGCCCTTGCACCCTATACGTTCGCAAAGGTCTGCGACGTAACCGAAAAGGTCATGAAGTGTCATTGGACCGCCAGGATAGAGCTTTTCCTGGGAATTGCAGTCGCCGTTCTTTCTGCGCTGAAATTCGTTTCTAAAGACGGAAAATTCCAGCTTGGACTTAATGCCGGAATCGCCGTAAGTTCAATCGGAATCATACTGGTTCCGACCGTACTCATCGGAGTATGCGGCAATGCAATGATGCACTGCAATTCCACCGCCCGTCCGACTTTGATCGTGCTCGGAATCCTGCTTCTGGCTGCGGTTTCATTTCAGGCGGTTACCCTATGGAAAAAACGCTCGTAGAAAACCTTTCGCTTGAAAAATCGCTGGCACTTTCGAACCTGTCGAAGAAGGCGTACAGAACTTTAGCAATCGGACTTCTGGTCGCTTTTTCTTCCGCCGTCCTGTTTGCTTCGCTCGTTCTGGGTGCCGGCCTCAAGTCGGGAATCAGGGGACTTCGATCCAGGCTGGGTGCAGACCTGCTTGTGGTTCCCGAAGGATATGAAAGCGGTGCCGAAAGCGTACTCCTTACGGGTGAGCCGAACTATTTCTACATGGACAGGAGCGTACTCGATTCAGTCCGTCGGATGGCAGGCATTGAAAAGGCAAGTCCCCAGTTCTACCTTACGAGCCTTTCCGAAAGCTGCTGCGACTTTCCCGTACAGCTCATAGGCTTTGAAAGGGACAGCGATTTCGTTGTGCATACATGGCTCAAGGACCGCTCGAGGGAATCTTCTTCCGGTGAATTCCTCATCTCCGGAAGCAACGTAAGCATTAACGACGGAAGGGTAAGGTTTTTCGGAGGCGAACACGAGGTTTCCGGTCGGCTTACCAGAAGCGGAACGGGTATGGACAACACCATTTTCTGCGACATGGACAGCCTCATGAAAATCCATGAAGATGCCCTGGAAAAAGGTTTCTGCTTCATATCGGACGGGGATGCACGAAACAGGATAAGCACCGTTTTGGTTTCGCTTTCGCCCGATGCAAGTCCGGATGCCGTTGCAGTCCGCATAAAGGAAGAGGTGCCGGGTGTTCAGGTCATCGTGGGTGAAAGATTCCTCAGGGATTTTTCCAAGAGGATGTCCTCATTCCAGGTTTTCTTCCAGTCGATTTCAATCCTGGTGCTTTTGATTTCGGTACTGTCCCTGGCGATTGCATTTTCGCTCATCGTAAACGAAAGGCGCAGGGAATTTTCCATACTCAGGGTACTGGGGGCCGACAGAAGCAGGCTCATGAGGATACTGCTTTTCGAGTCTGCATTCCTTGGTGTCGGAGGATCGTTGGCGGGAGTTGCAGTCTCAGCCCTTGCCGTGATTCCGTTCAACTCGCTAATAGCACAGAAGATGGCTCTTCCCTTTGCAATCGGTGGAGCATGGGAGATTCTGGCCTATGCCGTCTTGGCCGTTGCAGTCTGTACTGCATCAAGCGTACTTGCAGCCGTAAAGGGAGCTGTGAGGGTTTCTAGGGTTGATCCCTACGGAGACGTAAAATGATTCAGATTGATGGCGTAAGAAAGTCGTTCGAAACTCCGCGAGGAAGGAAGGTCGTGCTTCAGGACTTTTCCCTTACGGTAAGAGACGGAACTTTCCTGGGCGTTTCAGGGGAATCCGGCATAGGAAAAAGCACCCTGATTTCAATGATTGCAGGACTTCAGAAACCTGATTCGGGAAAAATTACGGTCAACGGAACCGAATTGACCGCCCTTCCCGATTCGAAGCTATGCAGGTTCAGAAACCGGACGATGGGTTTCATATCTCAGGAGCAGAGTTTTCTGGAAAACCTTTCCGTTCTGGATAACGTAAAGCTTCCTACCCTTCTTTCGAGGGAAAGATTGCTGAATGCATCCGAAGCGGACGAACGGGCGAAAAGTCTCCTGTCCGAACTCGGGATACTGGAACTTTCAGAGATGGATCCTTCATCGCTTTCAGGTGGGGAAAACAGACGCGTACTGATTGCCCGCGCCTTGATGAACGATCCTGAAATCCTGATTGCGGACGAACCGACGGATGCCGTAAGCAGGACTCAGGCGGAGGAAATAACGGCCATTTTCAGGAAGCTTTCTGCCGGCGGTAAGACAGTAATCCTTGTCACCCACGATGAAAGCGTCCTTGGAAAATGCGATGAAGTAATTCATTTGGGGGAGCCGCCGAAAACATCGGGTTTTTAACATGCTTTTCAATAAGCCGAAATTCGACCGAAAATATACTTTTAAGCTTACAACCTATCAAAATAATAGGTAAAAAATGGAGGTAAAACATGGCAAAGAAGATTCACGATTCACTTACAGAGCTTGTCGGGCACACGCCCCTTGTCAGGCTCCACGGCTACGAAAGGAAACTGGGACTGAAAGCCCGCATCCTGGCGAAGGTGGAGTATTTCAACCCCATCGGAAGCATAAAGGACAGGATAGTCCTCAGGATAATCGAGGATGCGGAAAAATCCGGGAAAATCAGTCCGGGAAAGACAACCCTCATTGAATATACGTCCGGAAACACAGGAATTGCCGTCAGTGCAATCGGTGCGATGAAGGGATACCGCGTGCAGATATACCTTCAGGAAGGCGTAAGTCATGAGCGTCTGCAGGTGATGAGGGCGTTCGGAGCAAACGTAACCAAGATAGGCGACGTTCCGGAACTTCAGGATGCACTCAAGGCTACGAACAACGATTTCGTTGCGGCCACAAACATACTCAAGCAGCACATAAGGGACAGGCAGGCTGCAGGCGACGACATATATTTCGTGGACCAGATGATAAACCCCTTGAATCCGGTCGCCCATCACGATTCTACGGGAAAGGAAATCTGGGAGGATACGGACGGAGACATCGATGCAGTGGTTGCAAGCGTAGGAACAGCAGGAACAATCAGGGGCATTGCCGATTACATCCATGAACAGGGTGGTCGTGCAAAGATTTTTGCGGTTGAGCCGTCTGAAACGGACGGAAGGCTTACGGGAATACACAATTTCACCGAGGTTCCTTTCGAAAGGGTTCCTCCAAGCCTCAGGGATAACGGTGCATTGACAGAAAAGGTGTTCGACGAGGTGTTCACAGCCGACACGGACGGAGCGTTCGAAGCTGCAAGGACAGTTGCAAAGACCGACGGAATCCTGGTGGGAAACTCAAGCGGAGCCGCACTCTGGGGAGCTGCAAAGGTCGCGTCTCGGAAGGAATTCGAGGGAAAGAACATTGTGGTCGTATTCCCGGATACCGGACTCAGGTATCTGAGCACTGCGCTCTTTGAAGAATGAATGCGGGAGGTGCCTCTGCATGCTTGGAAACATAAAGATCCAGAACATTGACAAAAGCTTTGACGACGTAAAGGTCCTGAACGACTTTACGCTGGACATAGAACCGGGGACTTTCGTAAGCCTGATCGGTCCATCCGGATGCGGAAAATCCACCCTTCTCAGGATAATCGGAGGGCTTGAACAGTCTACGTCGGGGGATGTGTTCCTTGACGGCGAAAAGGTGACCAAGGCCGGAAGCGACAGGGGATTTGCATTCCAGGGCTCAAACCTTTTTCCATGGCTCAACGTCAGGGAAAACGTTGCGTTCGGTCTCAAGGCAAGGAAAATCTACAGGGAGAAGAAGAATGACGTGAGCGACATCATAAACCTTGTGGGGCTCAAGGGATTTGAAAACTCCTATCCGCATCAGATTTCCGGTGGAATGCAGCAGAGGGCCTCTCTTGCACGTGCACTGGTCGGACATCCAAAGGTTCTGCTGCTTGATGAACCTCTGGGAGCCCTTGACGCGTTCACAAGGATGAACCTTCAGGACGAGATTCTCCGCATAAAGAATGAAAACGACATGACCATGCTGATGGTGACCCATGACGTAGATGAAGCCATATACATGAGCGACCGCGTCGTAGTCATGAGTGCAAGGCCAAGCCGACTGGAAGCCGTCATAGACATAGATCTTCCAAGACCGAGGGTCCGAGTCCAGGATGCCTACACATTCTACAGGAACAAGATTCTGGACTGCCTGAACCTTGGAGGAAAGCTGCACGAGGCTGAATACAACATATAGGGAACAGAGCTTTTCATGCAACCGGTCATTCCGATTCTTTTGTCGCTGGCCGGCTGTCCTTTCGTTAAATTCCTGATGAACATCCCTCCTCAAAAAAACTTCCGAAAAAAAATAATTACCTATTGACAGGATGGGTAATATAAACTATATTAAACCTATCGATTCAGTAGGAATTAAGCGCAGCTTGAATGCGGCGGTAGAAATCTTCAACGGGAGGTACGGTATGGTCATTTACTTTGAAAAATTAGTCCGAGAAAATTTCCGAAACGGCCGAATGTGCCCCCTTCTCGCTTTGTGAGCCGAATTTCCTTTCGGCATTGAAAATCATTTTGGATTTATACTCACGGTTCCCGGGTTTGGAACGTAAGCCTCGGGAGAACGGTCGGCAGAATCATGCCTACCGCTTTGGACAGGTGCGGGGAAAGGCTTTCCCTTTCGGTCAAATATGGAGGAAACACATGGCAGAGAACATACTTTTCAGGGATTATACGGCATCCGACTACATTGAATTTGCAGAACAGAGTGCAGGATGGATTAAGACGGGAAGACAGTCCGCAAGATACGGAGCCAGATGGATTCAGAGTCCGGATTCAAGCGAAGACTTTACGGACTATCCGATGCTCACTCCGAAATCACTTTACGGAGGATCGGCTGGAGTCGGACTTTTCTATCTCCGACTGTATCAGGCAACAAAAAAGGACGAGTACCTTGAGGAAGCAAAATCAGCCGCAAGGGAAATCATCGAAACCGACGAAGGTGCGGCTTTTTACGAAAGGACATTGAACTCAAAGGCGAACGGAGCATCAAAGCTGGTCCACGTGAAGAACATGCCAGGTTGGGCGGCCGGCTACTACAACGGACCTACCGGAAGCGCATACCTTGTCCTTAAGCTGTTTGAACTTACGGGCGAAGAAAATTACAGGCGCTATGTGGTTAAGGTCGCCGACGATTTGATTTCTGCGGCGAAAAAATCCAACGATGGGATTTACTGGAGCGAGCAGAACGATCTGTGCGGAGATGCAGGATTCGTAACCTATCTTGCTGCGATTTACAAACTCACCGGTGACAAAAAATATCTCGATGCGGCAGTAAGCTTCGGAAACTTCCTTTTGAATAAGGGAAAGCCTGCCCCACGCGGAGGAACCTACTGGAATGTCGTTGATTTGACGATCATCGATTTTCCGAAAGATGTTTTCTGGGTGAACAACGCTCACGGAACAAGCGGTGTCGGCTGGATTTTTGCGATCCTCTACAAGATTTCAAAGGACGAAAGGTTTTTGGATGCGGCAAAGGAAGCTGCTAAATATATAGAAGGAATTGCAGTCGGTGATGAAAATGCGGTTCTCGTACCCTATCTCGACAGCCTTGAGAGGGGACCTTCTACCGAGTTCTATTACCTGAGCACCTGCCACGGACCTGCCGGAACATCGCTTCTGTTCCACCTGCTCTACAAGATTACCGGCGAAAAGCATTATCTGGACTGGGTTTTGAAGCTTAGCCGGGGAATCATAAAGGCGGGGGCACCGGAGATTTTCAGCCGCGGTTACTGGCAGAGTCAGGCTTTGTGCTGCGGAACACCGGGTCTCTTGGAACATTTCGTTTCAGTGTACAGGCTTACTGAAAATCCGGAATTCCTGGAATATGCAAAGCGTGCTGCGAAAACCGTTGTGGGTCAGTCTTTCGTTGCGGATGCCGACGGCGACATCTATCATCAAAAGTCGGTGCGCAAATGGAGCGGAGCATGGTGGCGAACAATTCCGACCGACGTTCATTCCTATACCGGTCTTTATATCGGAACTGCGGGAAACGCCTGGGCACTTCTTTCGCTTGCGGCAGCCGAAAAGAACGAAAATCTTATCGAGCTGATTGAATACAACTATTTCAACTGAAACACATCGAAAAATTAGATAAATTAAGGAGAAAATATTATGGCAAAGATTTACGATTCAATTACAGAACTTGTTGGGGACACGCCTCTTGTCCGTCTTCACAGATATGAAAAATCAGAGAGCCTTGAGGCGAACATCCTTGGAAAATTCGAATACTTCAATCCGTCGGGAAGCGTCAAGGACCGTGCTGCATTGAACATCATCGAGGAAGCAGAAAAACGCGGCGACATTCATCCGGGAATGACTTTGATCGACTACACCTCAGGCAATACGGGAATCGGTGAGGCGACTTTTGCAAACGCCAAGGGATACAAATTCGTCGCGGTCATTCAGCCGCTTGTTTCCAAGGAGCGTTCACAGATTCTCAAGGCTTTGGGAGCGGAACTTTTGCAGGTAACGGATGTTCCAGGCTTCCCGGAGCTTTTGAAAAACGGTCTTACGATGACGGCACTTGAAAAACTCTTCAAGGATTTTGCCGCATCAAAGGGATGGTACTATTTGAATCAGTGCGCAGACATCAACAATTCTCTGGCTCATGTAAAGTCTACCGGTCCAGAAATCTGGGAAGCAACCGGCGGAAAGGTAGATTACGTAGTTCAGCTCGTAGGAACTGGAGGCACGCTTTCAGGTCTTTCAAAATTCTTCCGCGAGAAAAATCCGGACGTAAAAATCATCGGTGCACAGCCTGCAGAACAGTCAAAGAAAAATCCGAATTTCCCTGACAGGAACACGATTGACGGCGTTCTGAACTTCGACGGAGTGCCACAGGAAAATTATCCGCCGCTTTTCACAAGCTTCGACACGAAATACGACGAATGTTTCAATGTCGTAGCCGAAGACGCTTACGAAACTGGTCGCAAACTCGTAAAGCAGGAAGGATTCTTCGTCGGTCAGTCGGCAGGAGCAGCACTTTGGACGGCAACCCAGATTGCAAAACGCCCGGAAGCAAAAGGAAAGAACATCATCGTGATTCTTGCGGACAATGCCTTCAAGTATCTTTCCACAAACATGTACAGATAAAAAAGGGTTCGAAAATCATGGTCGTGCTGAACGAGTTTCTGCATGACCAGTATTCATTAGGGAACAGCTGATTTATGCACGAAGCATTAATCGGCAGTTCCCGGCAATTTCTCAGAATGACGCTACACTATCAGTCTGCTCCATTTCAAAATCCCTATCTTACAGGGTAAAAACGAGGTGCCAGGATGTCTTTATCCATAGATTCAAAATGTCTTCACATTGAAGATGAATCCGCTCCCGCAGGCGGTATAAATGTCGAGCACTGCAATCATTACGGTTCGATAAGTTTTCCGATCTATCAGACCGCGACCTACGCCCATCCTGCCGTCGGACAGAGCACGGGTTTCGATTACAGCCGTCTTCAGAATCCGACCAGGGAACATCTTGAAAAGGTCGTCGCCCAGCTTGAAGGAGGAATCGATGCGTTTGCACTTTCGAGCGGAATGGCGGCAATCAGTCTGCTCATGGAACTGTTTTCTCCGGGCGACCACATAATCGCCGACTCTGACCTTTACGGAGGTTCAATCCGACTGTTCGACAATGTTTCGAGCAAAAACGGAATTCAGTTTACGCGTGAAAACATTTCGGCCTTGAGCGAATCGGATTTGGAAAAACTCATAACGCCAAAGACAAGGGCGATTTACATCGAGACTCCTACAAACCCGATGATGAACGTGACGGACATAGAAGCAACTTCAAAAACAGCAAAAAAACACAACCTGCTTCTTATCGTTGACAATACGTTCATGTCCCCGTATTTCCAGAATCCTCTTTTGCTTGGAGCGGACATCGTCGTTCATTCGGGTACAAAATATCTTGCCGGACACAACGACACGCTTGCCGGTTTCATCGTTACGAATCGTCCTGATATAGTGGAAAAGCTCAGGTTCCTCATAAAAACTACGGGCGCAGGACTTTCGCCGTTTGACAGCTGGCTTACTCTCCGGGGAATCAAAACTCTTGCAATCCGAATGGAAAAGGCTCAGGAAAACGCAAAGAAAATCGTCGGGTGGCTTTTAAATCAAAAGGAAGTTACGAAGGTAATTTATCCGGGGCTTAGCGACCATCCGGGTTATGAGGTTCAGAAAAAACAGGCCCGCGGTTTCGGTGCCATGATTACTTTCAACGTGACGGGCGAAGAAAAGGCAAAGTCGATTCTGAACAGAGTGAGGCTCGTACAGTTTGCTGAAAGTCTCGGCGGAACTGAAACCCTGATTACCTATCCCGTGACGCAGACGCATGCAGATGTTCCGGAAGAAATCCGTCTGAAAAACGGAATCACGAAGTCAACGCTCAGACTCTCGGTTGGAATCGAAAATGCGGACGACTTGATAGGGGATTTGAGCCGGGCGTTGGGGGCTGGCGTTTGAAGCCCCCAGAGAGGGTAGCCGATTCTTCAGATGAGGCGTAGGGAGAGACTTCTCCCTTTTTATGGAGGAAAAATGAAATACGATTTTGATAGGATTACCGATAGAAAAAATACGTTCGCCATAAAATACGATTTGGCTGAAAAACGTAACAAGCCGATTGACGCAATTAGCCTGTGGGTTGCCGACATGGATTTTCCGACTGCTCCATGCATACAAAAGGCTCTTTCAGAAAGGGTCGAACATGGAATTTTCGGATACAGTCGTCCGGACGAACGCTATTATTCGGCCGTAAAAAAATGGTTCAGGGAAAGGCACTCTTTCGAGATTGAGGACGAATGGATTGTAAATACCCCTGGTGTAGTTTTTGCGATTTCCAGTGCAATCAAGGCGTTCACGAAAGAAGGTGACGGCGTAATAATTCAGAAGCCGGTCTACTACCCTTTTTTCAATATGATAAATGCGCTTAAGCGACGGGTTGTCAACAATCCGCTGGTTTTCAAAAACGGACGGTACGAAATCGACTTTGAGGATTTTGAACGTAAAATTACCGAAGAAAACGTGAAGCTTTTTATTTTATGTTCGCCGCATAATCCGGGAGGAAGGGTCTGGAAAATCGAAGAGCTTAAGAGGCTTTCGGAAATCTGCATTCGCCACAGTGTCATTGTGGTTTCGGATGAAATTCATTCGGACATCACTTTCGGCGATAACGTTCACACGGTCTGGGGAAAACTGTCGGAAGAAGCCGCTCAGAATTCAATAATCTGCACGGCTCCGAGCAAAACGTTCAATCTGGCTGGGCTTCAGTTTTCGAACATAATCGTTAAGAATCCACAGCTTAGAAATGCCTTTCAAAAAGAAGTCGACGCTACCGGTTACGACGAGCCGTCCTTAATGGGAATAATAGGAGCTACTGCTGCCTACGAATCCGGCGGGGAATGGTTTGATGAAGCAAAAAAATACATCTGGGAAAACATCGGGTTCAGTAAAAAATACATTTCCGAACACTGCCCTAAAATAAGGGTTGTAGAGCCTGAGGGGACATACCTTTTGTGGCTGGACTTTTCTGCGTTTACGGAGATTTCCGACAGGGAGATTACCGAGCGCATCTTAAGGAAGGCAAAGGTCTGGCTGGATTACGGAAAAATGTTCGGTACAGAAGGAGAAAAATTCCAGAGAATAAACTGTGCTACTCCCAGAAAAATTCTTGAGGAAGCGCTGAAACGGATTTGTGCCGAATTCCAGTGAATTGGAAAACCGCTGAGCAATAGGTCGAATGTCGAGTTTTGAAAACTAAAGTTTATATCAAAAACGGCCTCCCATCGTGAACCTGCCCCAAATATCGCAGTGTGCAGGGCACAGGCGAT
>CACYBG010000244.1 GCA_902772605.1 uncultured Spirochaetaceae bacterium | reverse complement strand
TCTGCCAGTGCAATTTTTAGGGTCTTTAGTTCTCTTGCAAAATCAGATGCAAAGTCAAAAAGAAGGCCTTTAAATCGCAATTCGTTTTCCGCCAAGTAAAGATCTTTGCCATATTGCTCCACAAGTGAGCGAACAATTTTTTCCATTGAGTTTTTGTCTGTATTTTCCATGATTTGTTTTTACCCCCTGGATTTATAATCTAGCTTGTTCCAACATCATCATTCCGAGTGAAATGAAGAACCTCTATTTTTCATTTTCTTTTGCAAATATCCCTGCAATAGAAATATCATCACCGCTTCCTTTTTCAGAAAGCTTAGGAAGATATTCATTTAACTCTGATTTTGTTTTTTCACAATCAAGAAGGGCATTATCCCTAATGCTCATTAAGAAGTTAGGAAGTTTTTGAGTATCAAACGAATCTGCAAGTCCGTCACTCATCACAAAAATGCCGTTCAAGTTTTCAAATCCAAAGTTGTAACGAAATTTTTCCAAAGCATTTTTTCCGCACAAAGAAGCCGTTACGCCAAATCCCATATCATCATCTTCTGGAATCGGATAGAATACAGAATTGTCTTTCTTGATGATTACTGTTTTTCCGTCACCAATCTGCAGACTGAACCAAAAGCCATAGTGTTCAAAATATACAGAGGCAAGCAGAGTGGAACCGTACAAAGAAAAAATCTTTTCTTCTGCCAGGGGGAGTTTCAACTTTAATTCTTCACAAATTTTTTCCTCTTCATCTGTCAAAGGATTTTCAGAAAAATGTGATTTTACCTTTTCTCTCCACAAAAGTAAAATGCGGGAACAAAGGTTTTTTAAAGTCTTGTCAATAACAGGGAGGTCATTTTTTTTAATATAAGAAATCAATTCCTTAAGGACTTTGTTCAGAGCATCAACGGTACATAGAACTGCAAAACGAGATCCCTCTGCACTGCGAAAATATTTTTCCCCACCATGCCCATCTGCAACAAGGGCATAGGCATAAGTCTTACGACTGTCTATTGTGGAACAAGAATAGTCCTGTAATGGTTTTCCGCTTTTAACGTGCTCACTTCCGCGGCAACGTGCATCCAAAGTTACAAGCATAAGTTACCAGTCATCACCACTTGTCGATGTCGAGTCCAAATCAGGGTCAGATTGCTGGATGTCTCTGATTTCTTCAATCATGGAATCCTGCTTGGACTGAATCTGGCCGTCACTTGCAGGTTGGCTTTTGCTTCCAATTTGTGACGATGTAACAGAAACTTTACGAATCCACTTCTTTAATGCTTCCGGCGTATGAACGGAGATAACAGCCTCAATGGTTCCTGTAAATTTTGCAAGAACTTCTTTGTTTGCATCATCACCGATTGCAACAGCAACTTTGATTGCATATTTGAACCAATTATTATCTTTAAGTTTTGCCAAGCCGGATTCAAAATCGTCTGTAGGTTCTCCATCGCTCATCAGAAAAATAGCGGGTGCAACAGAACCAGAAGGGGCTTTTAAGAATCCATTTTTAGAAAGTTTCTCACTCAGTTCCCGGCAAGCTGCTCCTAAATCTGTACAGCCGTCAGCAACCACATTATTCCACTGGAAACTTTCAGATGAAATTGGCGTTGAATACATCCACTGGCATCCGCTTGAAAAAGTAAGGCATGCAACCTTTAGGTCTATGTCTGAACCGCCTGCATCCTTCAACTCCGGCAACACTTCACGAATTGCAGTGTTTACGGCTCCGATTTTTGTTCCCTGCATACTACCCGAAGTATCAATTACAAAAAACAAAACCATCTGTCTCTTTACAATTCCTTCAACGTCATCAAACATTCCCATACTTCAACATCCTTATTTTGTAATTTTGGCGGTAATTCCGTCAAAATGAATTTCCAAATCATTTGCAATAGGCACAACGGATCCATTTGGAATTTCCTTCATTTCTCCGCTTTGGGTTGCAAAAGCCCATTCTTTGTCGGAAAGATTCTTGATTCCCCACAATGACGGATTGTTTTTGTTCATAATCACTTCGCCGGTAACTGTCGAATAGTCGTCACTGTCTTTTGATGTAAGACAGGAATACAGCTTTGCTCCCGGAAACAATGGTGTCTTATGTTTTCCATCTTCTAGTGCAAAAGGATAGCTGTAAGAACTGCCGCATTCAAATTTAAGAGAGGAACCGTGAGGGACAAGAGCAAGGCAAATTTCAGATGAACAATGGGGACATTTGACAAAAGTTCCTCTAAAACGTATAAGAAGTTTTTGCCACTCATTTTCCGGCAAACGCTTGTTAGGATCTTTCATACCATCGCAGAAAGATTTTATAAACGCTTCCTGTAAGAATTTAGGATAACGTGGTCAGAGTTTTATCGGGTTCGGGTGGATTCCAACGACAGGTCTGTTTGAATCATCTTGCGGGTCAAAAATAAATACCGGCTTTTTCCCGTAAAGTTCCCATTCCCTTTTTTCTGTAATACAAACACTGTCTACATAGGCTTTTCCCATGAGCGGGTCATGGCGGCAGAATAATTTGAACAGAATTACCGCCAATGAATGGCAGTCAGTAAGAGAATTTGGATGGGCTTTTCCGCAGACAATTTCCGGTGCCATATAGCCTGGTTTGCCACCAATGTTACCGGCATTCTTCATGCCGTCTGGAGTTACATTGTCATTATCACAGACAAGAACATCCCCAGTTTTTACATCGATAAAGAAATTTCCATCGTTCAAGTCTTGATAGCTTAATCCCTTTCTGTGCAAGGTACGGAATGCATTTACAATATTAAGAGCAGAAGTAATCAGAGCGTC
>CACYBG010000243.1 GCA_902772605.1 uncultured Spirochaetaceae bacterium | reverse complement strand
CCCTCCAGCGATATTTTTCAGAACGTATGGCACGCATCCGGACCGTTCACGGTTTCCCTAGAAACGTATCTTCCTGTCGGTACCTGCATAGTATTCCTTCCTCAGTGACTTGACCTGCTCGTCCTTGAGGTAGTCGTCGAAATTCATCATCCTGTCGATTATGCCGTTGGGAGTTATTTCGACTATCCTGTTGGCAATCGTACTGATGAATTCGTGGTCGTGGCTTGAAAAGAGGACTACGCCGCTGAAACGGACAAGCCCCTGGTTCAGGCTTTCGATGCTTTCAAGGTCCAGGTGATTGGTCGGGTCGTCCATAATCAATACGTTGGCACCGCTAAGCATCATCTTCGAGAGCATGCACCTGACCTTTTCTCCTCCGCTCAAGACCTTTACGGGTTTCAGGCTTTCATCTCCGCTGAACAGCATCCTTCCAAGGAATCCGCGGACATAGGCGTCATCCTGTTCCTTTGAATACTGCTTGAGCCAGTCGGTTATGTTCAGGTCGTTTCCGAAATATGCACTGTTGTCGCGTCCCATGTACGTATGCTTTGTCGTCTGACCCCAGTTCACGGTCGCATCGGGACACTTCTGCTCGCCCGCAACAATGTCAAAGAACGAAGTTATGGCATTGTGTTCCATTCCGACGAATGCAACCTTCTCGCCCGGATGTATGGTGATTGAAAAATCGTTCAAGAGAACCGAACCTTCGGAATCCTTTGAATTGAGGTGCTCTGCCGTAAGCACGAAATTTCCGATTTCCCGTTCCGGCTGGAAAAACACGTAAGGGAATTTTCGGCTCGTAACAGGAAGTTCTTCCAGCTGGAGCTTTTCAAGGACCTTCTTGCGGCTTGATGCCTGTCCCGCCTTGGAAACGTTGGATGCAAACCTCTGGATGAAGGTCTTGAGTTCGGCCATCTTGTCCTCACGCTTTTTCTGCTGGTCCTTTGCCTGCTTCTGCATGATCTGGCTCATCTGGTACCAGAAGTCGTAGTTTCCGGTGAACTGAGTTATCTTTCCGTAATCGATGTCGCAGATGTAGGTACAGATTGCGTTGAGGAAGTGACGGTCGTGGCTTACTACTATGACGCAGTTTTCAAATTCGATCAGAAAGTCTTCGAGCCATGCAATGCTTTCAAGGTCAAGACCGTTGGTAGGTTCGTCCAGAAGAAGGACATCCGGATTTCCGAAAAGGGCCTGAGCAAGAAGAACGCGGACTTTCTGGCCTTCATCCAGGTCGCTCATCATCCTGTCGTGGTAATCCTCTTCAAGACCAAGTCCCGAAAGCATCTGTTCAATCTGATTTTCAGCCTCGTATCCTCCGAGTTCACCGAATTCAGCTTCCATTTCGGCAGCCTTGATTCCGTCTTCCTCTGTGAAATCAGGCTTCTCGTAGATTGCATCCTTATCCTTTCCAAGCTGATAGAGTTTCGGATAGCCCATCATGACGGTTTCCTTTACTGAATACTCGTCGAATGCAAAGTGGTCCTGGCTGAGTTTAGCCATGCGTTCACCCGGAGTCATGCTTACCTGTCCGGAGTCAAAATCCTGCTCACCGGAAAGCACCTTGAGGAACGTAGACTTTCCGGCTCCGTTAGCTCCGATTATTCCATAGCAGTTTCCCTTCATGAACTTAAGGTTAACGTCCTTAAAAAGCGGTTTTTCGCTGAATTTCAAAGTCAAGTCAGATACTGATAACAATTTTTCACCTCAATCGTGGAGATTCCGGTAGCCCGTCACCCCGCATTATTTCCGGACCCCCGCAAATTTTCCAAAGGGGATCCGCCGTTTTTTTTTTCAATTATTTTTTACCGAAAAGTGTCTTTATCCTTGAGAGGAGTCCCTTTTTCTGCTTCTTGGGCTGAACCTTATCCCTTGTCTGTGTCTGGTTCTGGCTCTGTACCGGCTTATTCTGGGTCGTACGCCTTGAATTGACGTTGGACTGAGGCTTCTTTCCGGATTTTTTGCCTCCGTTTTTCCTTCCAACCTTTCCTGAACCTCCTGCATTTGAGCCGGATGATCTTCCGGAAGGCTGCTGAAGCGATTTCGGTGCAAACTTTTCACGGTAGAGCTTCATGCGTTCGTCCGTAGACATTGATGCAAGAGCCGCCTCTTCGTCCGGACTGAACACCCTGCGGTCCCTTCTGTATTCCCTTGCTGCGTTTTCATTCTTTGACGAATAGCGTCCACGGCCCTTATTGCCGGAACCCCTGGATCCGCCTCTCCTTGCATTGTATTCGGACTGTTTCCTGCGGCCGTATTCGCTCCTGTCGTTGTACTCCTCGCGATAGTTGTCGGTCCTGATGTACGTTCCGGCAGACTTGTCCTCAACCATCATGGATTCCTCTGCAACCTGAGACGGAATCTGGCGGCCGATGTAGCGTTCGATCGGCGGAAGGCTGTATACGTCCTGCTCGGAACAGAATGTATATGCCTTTCCCGATTTGCCTGCCCTGGCCGTACGACCGATCCTGTGCACGTAATTTTCGGCTTCGTTGGGAAGGTCGTAGTTGATTACCATGGCAAGGTCGTTGACGTCGATTCCGCGTGCAGCTACATCCGTTGCGACAAGGCATCCGACTTTTCCGGCCTTGAACCTGTCCATGATTTCAAGCCTTTTTTTCTGCGGAAGGTCTCCGATTATGAACTCGCTGTCGATTCCGTTGTACCTGAGCCGCTTTGCAACGACTTCGCAGCTTCTCTTGGTGTTGCAGAACACGATCAGGCTTTCCGGCTTGTCCCTTCCGATGATTCCCAGAAGGAGCTTCATCTTGCTGTCGCTGGATACGTGAAGCAGAAGCTGGTCGATTTCATCCACGGTGATGTTTTCCGCTTCGATCGTTATTTCGGCCGGATTGCGAGTGTATTCCCATGCAAGGTTCTTTACGTATGAATTCAGCGTTGCACTGAAAAGCATGGTCTGCCTTTTTTCAGCCGGAGGAAGAACCTTTATGAGGGTCCTGAGGTCAGGATAGAAGCCCATGTCGAACATCCTGTCGGCTTCATCAATGACCAGGAAAGCAACCGAACTCAAATCCATCTGACCGCCCTGTGTCAAATCGATTACGCGCCCCGGAGTTCCGATGATTATATCAACACCGGCCTTAAGCGTGGAAATCTGCCTGTCGTATCCTACGCCGCCATAAAAGCTTGCGCATTTCAGGGACGTAAACCTGCTGAGCTTTTCCGCCTCTTCCTGAACCTGAACGGCAAGCTCCCTTGTCGGCACCATGACCAGGGCCTTTTTTCCGGAAACCTCACCCCTGCTCAAAAGCTCCTGGATGACGGACACCAGATAAGCCGCCGTCTTTCCAGTTCCCGTCTGTGACTGAACGTACAGATCACGACCTTCCAGGGAATTCTGCAAAACCTGACTCTGAACCGGCGTACAGTTGACGTATCCGGCCCCATCGATTCCCTGCTGCAGCTGTTCCTGCAAAGTAAAATCCTTAAATTCCATTTCCATTCCTGTTTGGACGATTCCTTTTCGTCCCCGTATATTGTATTGGCCCCGACTCCCATACGCGACGAAAGTCCAGGGCTGATTCGGCAAAAAAAATGACCGCAGAAATCACGGGCAATCGGCATGCACAAAAACATGCGGCGTCCGAAATTTCCGTCCTGCATCCGAAAAAAAATCGACCGATAATGTAAAAACGCTCAAGTTGCGATGATTTTATTCCGAAAATGCCTTTCCTAGAGTATACAGACTTTTCGATTTAATGTATAGGGCACCTGAAAAAGCAGACACCCCCTCCGGCGCGTCAACAGTTTCCTAAATGCGGTAAAGGCTTTCCGTAATCAGAGTAAGCTTAAGGTCCCTTGAAAATTCAATGAGCTTTTCCTGTATCTGCGAATTCCTCCGGCTGAACGTATCGCTTCCATAATCCGTAGACTGCTTGAAATAGTTCCCCTCGGTGGAATATCCGTCCATTCCTGCTATATAGACATGGGCCGGAGAAGCGTTCCTGAGGAAATTAAGGAACATGAGTCCCGAATTGTCGATCAGGTCTGGCTCCGTGACGGCGTAGGAACTGAAATTCAGCATGTAGTCCCAATCCTTGAGCCCCTTCATGTTGGACGTGACTATCCTCTTTTTTCCGGCTACGTCCTGTATGTCCC
Organism: uncultured Spirochaetaceae bacterium; assembly: GCA_902772605.1. Lineage (GTDB taxonomy): Bacteria > Spirochaetota > Spirochaetia > Treponematales > Treponemataceae > Treponema_D. The sequence continues at coordinate 837 of CACYBG010000243.1, read as the reverse complement.
CGTACCTCCTCATGTTGCTTGTGAAAACGAAGTCGTATCCATAGTCCGGTGGAATGCAGTTTACCGCTACAACGACAGGATTCTTTTCGCTTATGAAATCAAGTATGCGGTTCCTTTCCCTGACGATTGAAATTCCCGGTGCCAGAAGCAGGATGTCCTTTCCTCCGAACATCGCCTTGAGCTCCTTGACGGCAGCCCTGTCATCGACATACTGGTCCATGTACTGCTTGTAGAATTTTTCCGCATCCTCGCGCCTGTAGTTTCTGCGGTTTTCGGCAGGTATGGACTTGAGTATTTCATTGAAGCTCTTTTCAGTGAGGGAGTGCTTTTCCTCAAGATAGATTGCGTAGTTCGGGTGGCATCCGTTTGTTGCGGAAAGATAGTATGGAAGACAGTAGCCCCAGAATCGGCGGCTGTAGATTTCGTTAAGATAGTCATCCATGATTTCGAGCATCGGCTCTATGTGGTAGCTCGTTCCGTAGTTTTCGTTCATGTGGTCGGCAAAAAGCTCCAGGTTCAGGTTTCCCGCTCCCCGTCCCATTCCGAACACGCAGGCATCTATGCAGATTTCACGGTTCAGGTTCATCTCCACCATCGTAACCGCATTTCCAAAGGCCTGCTGCAGATTGTTGTGGGCATGGTAACCGAGCGTTATGTTTTTGTCCATGTTGTTGTCGGCAAGATACACAAGACGCAGAAACTGCTTCCGCTTGATGGTGCCGAAAGTGTCCACAATCGACATGGCGTAGGGCTGGAGTGCATTGAACTTCTGTATGGTCTCCACGAACTCTATGTCCGAATAGGAATCGGTACCGACGAACTGGACGAAGAGCATGT
>CACYBG010000242.1 GCA_902772605.1 uncultured Spirochaetaceae bacterium | reverse complement strand
TGAATGCCAATCGGCAGATTTCTTCGCTCGGTCATGTGGACAGTATAGCATGGAAACGGGGAAAGGGAAAGTTGTTTAGAAATTTCCAAGCTATATTACAAAATGAGGAAAAACCTTACGTGATGTTTTCAATAGTTTACTTATCAAAAATGACAACCCCTACTCCCACCAAACGGATATCGAAAACAGCGTATACTGCAAACATGTCAAATGGATAAAACGAATATCCATTAAAATTTGATTCATTCATTTTTCAAGCCATTTTTTAAAAGATTCTCTTGTGGCATCGTAAAGGTTATTGGATTTATCTACTAAAGAATAGCCGGACGGATTTGTACAGGCTCCACTGAAGGAGTTTGCTCCTATGCCCCCTTTAAAACATAAATCTTTGCTGTTCAAATACGGCGAGACCATGTCTTTCCATTTTAGAAACTGGCTGCTGCATCTTTTGTAATTCCATAAAGAATCTTCGGCTGTGAGAGTTTTAAGGTAACTGACAAATTTGTCTCTATATTCCGGAACGCTTATAAGCTTATCCATAAGAGGACGGTTTTCGCCTCTTCCCCATTTCAATGGATTTTGCATAACTCCACCGGTTTTTGTTGACTGTCCTAGAGAATTGTCAAAATCAAATGGAATGAAATAAACCTTTCTTTTTCCGTTTTTGTCATCGCAAAAGTATAAATAATAATTGTTTGCTTTTGCCCAATAATCATCATCCATGCCACAGATAATGTTTATGGCATAGGTTTTGATAAAAAAATCTACATCAAACCATTTTTCATAGAAGGTCTTTATAATGTCGGTTGATACGGTGTCATCATCTGAAGATGGTGTAGGAAGTTCGTTAAGTTCCCTTATGAAATTACAGAATTCTTTTTTTGCTGTTTCAAAATCATTTTTATTCGTTTTTAAATCTAATGAATATTCATCAAAAACATATCCGGTACGATTTCCCTCTTTTTTGATTGTGATATTTTGTCCGGAAATCTCTTCATCATCAAAGAAAATTTTTAGCTTTTCAATGCCCATCCCGATACCTGAAGAATCTGTTAAATCACTTGCCGTGTCTGTCAGAATTCTACTGCCCTTCCATAAATTTCCTTTGCTGTTTTTCCATGCATTTTTAGCAGTGTTTTCATCTTTGTCACGGGCTTTTAAGGCTTGCTTGTTTACTTCTTCAAACATTTCATAAACACCAAAATCAATACTTGTGATGGAATTGTCAGAGTTATCTTCTATGATGTTGATTGAGAGCCTTGTATGACTCGCACGCGGCGCAGTCCAAATTCCGTACTGGTGAAATAAATCGAAGCAAAAAATTTCCCGTGAGCAACTATTGTCCATGCGTTTTAATGCAACGCCACTCATGCATCCAGCCATTTTTTGATTTTCACCATCTGCCAAAAACTCTTCAAAATCAACTTTAAAATTCGCCTGTCGATAGTCATTGTTTTGTTTTTCTGCATAATCATAATAACTTGATTTCCAGCTGGCATTTCTTTGTCCTTGTTCACGTCCATTGTCTAATCCTTGAGGACTGCAACGGGACGTATTTCCCCTAAGACGGAGCCCGACATCTTTCAAGGTCCAAGAGCAGTCATCTTTCTTATAAGAATAGCTTAATGCTTTTACACAGTTTTCGTTTTTGTAAAAATATCGGTAATTGTCACAAAGTTTGTTCCATTCGCTTCGTAGCATGGTAATGGAAGTTTCTCCCAGTGTCTGATTGTTGAATATATAGTCGAGATTTTGTCTTCTGGTTCTTCCGTAGTCACTGTTTGAAACTATAACATCATCGGATATGTGTTTCGGAGATTCGGGAACAGTATTTTCCTCGATACTATTTTTACAGCCAGTCAGTCCGAATAGGATGATAAAGCAAAAAAGAATTGATTTACGCAGATGGGTTATAATAAATTTTTGCGGTAATAATAGAAAGAAGTTGTAGCCTCTCCAGTATTTTGATTGAACTTGTGACAATGTGCAATTAACTTTTTTTTTCATATAAGTCTCCTTTTTATTCATGCAGACGGTTTAATACCTCGCCCCTTTTAGGCAAAACAAAGCATGTTAATCCGACTGTGGCAACTTATGAGAATACAGTACCGTACCACAAGGTAGTGTATTGCTCTGCAACGGAGTTGGCGATTACCGTAATAAAGTTTAACACAGTTAAAAGGAGTTTTTCAAGTTTTTTTATCCATAGTAAACTTTTTACAGCATCAGAATCTTCTTCATACTTGCATATTCCCTTTTCATATTTTTCAAACCAATATTTGGAGCCTTTTGCCATAATTTTTTTCTTTTGCAAAATAATATGGACCGGTATATTCCACAGCGAACAAATCTACCTGCAACATAACAGCAACGTCATTTATGATGCAAAACGGAATGCCCTTATAATCAACCTGTTTGAAAAACTCAAAGCAGAAGATAAAAAAGCAATCATGCAACTGTTGGAAAGCCTTT
>CACYBG010000241.1 GCA_902772605.1 uncultured Spirochaetaceae bacterium | reverse complement strand
GATGGCGCAAGTTGAAAAGGCTGTCGAGACACTTACGGTCAAGTCAAAGGCAAAAGGAAACGACGCTGGACGCAAGGTGTCGAAACGTTCTCGAAGCAAGGAATACCATAGGATTCTGCCGCTGACGGTTCCACCCCTTCGTCCGAGAATTGACGGAGGGGACCTGTACCACCTATAATGCCTAAAAGTCCAAAAGAAAAGAATTTACCGGGCTTTTGAGAGGTGGCTTGATGAACGAGAACATCGTAAAGAGGAACGGCCTTTTGGCGAAAAAAGTCATAAAGGGGCTTGAATCCAGGAACATGAGCGGATATTACGCGGAAACAAGGGAAGATGCGCTGAAAAAAGCACTTGAACTGATTTCTGAGGGCAGTACAGTCACGATGGGCGGAGGAATGAGCATACATGAAATCGGTCTTTCCGACTTCCTTAAGAACGGAAACTACAGTTTCATCGACAGGGACAAGTGGGAGGACAAGAGGGCCGCAATGCTCGCAGCCTACGATGCAGACGTGTACCTTGCCAGTGCAAATGCAATGACGGACGACGGGGTCATCGTAAACATCGACGGAAATTCAAACAGGGTGTCTGCCATTGCCCAGGGGCCGAAAAAGGTCGTATTCATCGTCGGCATGAACAAAATTTGCTCCGACGTAGACAGTGCCATGAAACGCGCAAGGAATGTTGCGGCTCCTATCAATGCACAGCGTTTCGGACTTTCGACTCCGTGCTCCAAAACAGGCTCCTGCATGAACTGCAAGTCCCCCGACACCATATGCTGCCAGATTCTGATTACCCGTTTTTCCAGGCACAAGGACAGGATACATGTAATCCTTGTAAACGACAGCCTGGGATTTTAGGGTACCGATGAACTGCCGAATCTTTTGTGGCCTGCATGGAAACGTGCGGGCCGATTTTTTTTCAACCGAAGTTCCGGAAAAAATTTGACAGGAATTGCCTGATGCCGTAAAATGACAATGTGTCATTTTTTTATCGGTTGAGTAGGCATGGAGGTGAATTATGTTCAGGCGTAAAAACGGATGCGTTGATGTCGATGGAACCGGAATGTACTATGTTTCGTTCGGAAACGGCGGAAAAAAGCTCGTGGTGATTCCCGGACTTTCGGATGGCCTTGCTACGGTCAAGGGAAAAGCCCTGCTCCTTTCAGGTCCATACGGGAAATTCTTAAGCGATTACACGGTTTACATGTTCAGCAGGAAAAACGTCATGCCGGAAGGATACTCCATAAGGGATATGGCTTCCGACCAGGTAAAGGCCATGAAACGTCTTGGAATCGAAAAGGCTTGCGTGCTGGGAGTTTCGCAGGGAGGCATGATATCCCAGTACATTGCAATCGATTTTCCGGAATACGTAGAAAAACTCATACTTACGGTGACAGCCCCAAATGCAAACGATGTAGTGAAAAATGCAGTCGGAAGCTGGATTGAAAGCGCAAAAAAAGGTGACCACGTTTCGCTTATGGTCGACACTGCGGAAAAAATGTATTCGCGCTCATACCTTGAGAAAAAAAGGTGGATGTTTCCCCTTGCAGCCAGATTCACGAAACCTAAGGACTACACACGGTTTTTACGCAATGCTGAGGCCATACTTAACTTCGATGCACGTCCGGAGCTGCACAAGATAAAATGTCCCACTTTCATAGTTGCAGGAGACGACGACAATACGGTCGGTAACGATGCTCCTCATGAACTGAACGAAAGGATAAGCGGAAGCACCCTTTTCATATACAGTGGGCTTGGACACGCTGCGTTTGAAGAGGGAAAGGATTTTTACGGAAGGATTTACGATTTCTGCGAAGGCTGATTTCAGGGGGTAATGTACCTATGCCTAAGGTAAGCGAAAAGTACATCGATGATAAGAAAACCGAGATAATAGAGGCTGCCTACAGGGTATGCACAAGAAAGCCAATTACGTCCGTCGTGATGAATGACGTAATTTCAGAGACGGGATTTTCTCACGGAGCAATCTACAGGTACTACTCCGACCTTGATGAAGTGCTTAGGGACCTCGTCATAAAAATCAATTCGGAGCACAGCCTTGATTCTCGTCTTGATGCAATACTGAATGAAGCAGGGACCGACGGATGGAAAGATACCGTGCGTAATGTTTTCAGGCTGCTTTCCGACCACATGATTGAATGCGGAACCGACGTAATGAAGATTTCGATTTACGGGGACATGCTTGCAATGAGCGAACCGGAGCGCGTGGGTAAAATTGCCGGTAACCTTGAAAAAAATGCACAGAGTCCCCTTCTCCACCTTGTTCAGAAACTGGAGGCATACATGAAAAGGACCGTAACGGAAAAAAGCCTTAAGGGCATCAAGACTGTAGAAGAACTGATTCAATTTATCGTGACGGGATACAGCGGCATACAGACCGGCTACGTCCTTTCGGGAAGTTCGGAAAACCGGTACAGGCCGGAAGATATGTTTTCGGTCCTTGCTGAATCCGTAATACTGCTTATGGAAGGAAAATAATCGGCATGAAAAAAAATCTCCCGCCGAAACGGGAGACAAGCAAATCTTGGGGTGCCTGAAAAAAATTCCAAAAAAAATATCCGTTGAGTTTGACAAAGTTCAAAAGCAAATTTAAAATGAGAGGCAAAATGATACCGAAAGAAGAATTACACAGAACAAGAGAAATCCCGCACTCGTGCCTGCCGCTTTTCATTGCGTCCGGAGACAACGGAATAAACGTTACGGATTTGGCTGACTCTTCTAGGCTTTCCCGTCCTGCAATCTCACACCACCTGAAAGTGCTTAAGGACATGGGGCTCATCAGTCCAAGAAAAACAGGCACGCAGATTTTTTACAGGCTTTCAATCCACAAGGACCTGGAAAAACTCTCCGACTTCAT
>CACYBG010000240.1 GCA_902772605.1 uncultured Spirochaetaceae bacterium | reverse complement strand
CGAACGAGGATTGCATCAGGATTGTTGATGTCGGTAGCGATTTCATAGTTGTCGCGGTCGAACATGTTGAGTCCCACCGCTGCGATTTTGTTCAAGGTCTGTATGTTGTACATATTTTCTCCAGGTTTCAAAAATTTTCTTCTGCCAATCGGTTCACTGCTGATATCCGTAAGCGAACCGACCGGCTTTGCTGTAATGTCAGGCGTTTTCCTTTGCGAACTTCTTCATGAATTCGACCAGGGCCTTTACTCCGTCCAGTGTCATTGCATTATAGATTGATGCACGCATTCCACCGACGAGCCTGTGACCCTTGAGGTTTACGAGACCTGCAGCTGCTGCTTCCTTTACGAACTTGTCGTTGATTTCCTTTTCCTTTGCCACTGCCGCTTCATCGCTTGAACCGGTTGAATACTTTGTAAGGAATGGAACGTTCATAAGTGAGCGGCTTCCCTTTTCGGCGGTTGCATGATAGAAGTCTGAGCTGTCAAGGAAGTCGTAGAGGTAGTTTGCCTTTTCGACGTTCAGCTTGTTGATTCCGGCAGCTCCTCCGTTCTTTTCAATCCAGTGAAGGACCTTTCCAAGCACGTAGATCGTGTAGCATGGCGGAGTGTTGTACATTGAACCGTTGTCTGCGTGGGTCTTGTACATCAGCATGGTCGGTGTTCCTGCACGCGGTGTGTCGGTAATCAGATCTTCACGGATGATAACAAGGGTTACTCCGGCCGGTGCAAGGTTTTTCTGTGCTCCAGCAAAAAGGAGTCCGAACTTTGAAACGTCCAGTTCTTCACTCAGTACGCATGATGAAATGTCAGCGACCAGAGGGATTTTTCCTGTATCAGGGATGTACTCGTAGTGTGTTCCCATGATTGTGTTGTTGAAGCAGATGTATGCATAGTCGTAATCGCCTTCGATTTTTTCGACCCTTGGGATGTATGAATATCCCTTGTCCTTTGAAGATGCGATTACGTCAACGTCCAGTCCCAGGTGTTTTGCTTCGGCTGCGGCTTTTTTTGCCCAAACGCCCGTTTCGATGTAGGCGGCCTTTCCCGTGTGGATTCCAAGGTTTTCTGCGACCATTGCAAACTGGGTAGAGCCTCCACCCTGGACGAAAAGCACCTTGTAGTTGTCCGGTACCTTCATCAGCTTGCGGACCATTGCCTCTGCATCTTCAATTATCGCCTCGTACACTTTTGAGCGGTGACTCATCTCCATTACGGACTGACCGCTTCCATTGTAGTCCAGCATTTCTGCGGCGCATTCCTTCAATACTTCTTCTGGCAGGCAGCTAGGACCTGCGGAAAAATTGTAGACTCTGCTCATAAGCGTACCTCTTTGTACTTTGTTTTTGGAAATCCCGGTGAAAATCGGTTTTCCATCTATATTGACACCGCCTTTCAACGGATGCCTTCGAATTTGCTTGAACGGATTTTGATTGCTCGAATCAAGCTTTTTCCGTTCGGTTCATTCACGGCCTGCAGCCAGACTTTCAAGTGCCGTAAGCAGACAGACGTTTTCGACCGTCACTCCGTCGGGGACTGAAAGCATCCTGCTCGTATAGTTCACTATCCCCTTTATGCCGGCTGCAACAAGCCTGTCCGTCATCTTCTGGGCTTCGGAATCATCGACTGCAAGGACTGCATATTTAACCGATTCCGCCCTGATGATTGTCTCAAGCATGACCGTCGAATGGAGCGGAAAGCTTGATTTAAGGACTTCCGTTCTGTTGACGCTGGAATCGAATCCTGCAGTAAGGAAAAATCCGGAGCCGTCAAGTCCGCCGCCGTCCAATAGCATCTGACCGATTCTGTTCAGTCCGACCAGACAGCACGGGGTTTTTCTGCCGGAAAGGTTCAGGGCGTTTTTGATGGATTCCCTGAGCGACTGGACATTGTAACCGTTGCTGGAGCCGCATTTCAGTTCCAGAAGGTAAAAGTCCCTCCTTACGACAGCCGATGTCCATCCCGTCAATTCCTGAATCTTCTGTGAAGTTATGCGTTCTTCCTTGAAATCGGACAGGAGCCGTTCCAAAAGGATGAGGCGTTTTTTCGTCGGGGATGGAATGTCTTTCATTTGTGCAAGTCCCTGTCTGTGAATTAAATCACAGGATTTATTCACATTACGTTTTTATTTTATCGGTAATGAAAAAAATAGTCAAAGGATTTTGATGAATTTAAACGAAATTTATTTGATTTGTGTTATAAAAATAACGTAAACGGGTATTTCCTTTTTTTTATGTAAATCGGTCTCCTCCAAACAAAAAAAATCAGGGCTCAGCAGATGTGCGGAACTGCATCTTTTGTTTAACGTGTCGAGTCTGATACTTTTGGAGCGACAGGCGGACGCACGCTGGTAGTCTGTTATAAACTAAGTTTGTTGGACTCGACTTTTTTACTAACCAGATTCCGTTCCGCATAAATAATCTTATTTTCATGCGGAAGACCTGTCGTTCAAGCTGATTCGTTTGACTTTTTGTGGCAAAATGCATAACTTTGAAACGTGGCCGTTAATAAAGTACGTTTTGGTGATGTCGCGGCGGCGGTTCTGTTTGCTGCGGCCATAATCTTTTCCTTTTTAATGATGAAAAGCGGGGCGGGGGAAAATCGCAGGCTTACCGTGTATTCCTGTGGCGATGAATATGTTTTTCCCCTGGACCGTGACGGCCGCTATGAAATCAAGGGGCTTTTGGGCGTGTCGATTGTGACGGTTGAGGATGGAGGGGCGCGTTTTGAAGATTCCCCGTGTCCGAACAAAACCTGCGTGCAGTGCGGCGTCCTTTTTGAGCCCGGGTCTTGGGCTGCCTGTCTTCCAAACGATGTTTTCATCAGGATTGAATCCGACGACGATGAAGTTGATGCCGTTGCGTTTTGATTCGTTTTTGATTCGTATGGAAACTTGCAGTGAAAATTGCGGGAATCTCTGGAAATTTCGGTTTTTAGGAATGCCCTTGTTGTTGAGGATTTTTATATGGCGAAAAAGAAAGGCTCCATAGTCTATAAGTGTTCGGAGTGTTCGTATACCCAGCCCGGTTGGTTGGGCCGATGTCCGGAGTGCGGTTCGTGGAATACGATGGAAGAATGCATTGTCGATCCGAATTCGGCGGGATTCCAGAAAAAGCCCGATGGAACGGTTGCAAAGGTTCGTCCCGTTCCCATGTCGAAGATTGCCGTTCAGGATGAGGACAGGATTTCTACGGGAAACCAGGAATTCGACAGGGTGCTCGGGGGTGGAGCGACAAAACGTTCTGCAGTCCTTGTCGGCGGAGAACCGGGAATCGGAAAATCGACCCTGCTGATTCAGTGTGCGGCAAAGGTGATGGCGAATCAGTCTGGTGGAAGGGTGCTTTACGTTTCCGGCGAGGAATCTGCGTCTCAGGTGAAGGGGCGTGCGGTAAGACTTGGACTGGACGTTGACCGCATTGAAATCCTGTGTACCCTTCGACTGGAGGACATACTTGACGCTCTGGATTCGCTTTCTCCGGTTCTGGTCATAATCGATTCGATTCAGACCGTTTATTCGGTTGAGGCCGGGATGATTCCGGGGACGGTAAATCAGCTTAAATACTGTGCCAACGAACTGATTTCATGGGTCAAGGAGCGTGACTCTGTTTTGTTCATGACCTGCCATGTTACGAAGGACGGTACGATTGCGGGGCCGAAGAGCCTTGAACACATGGTCGATACCGTGCTTTCGTTTGAGCGCAGCAATGATGAAGTCCGTTTCCTGCGAGCCCAGAAAAATCGGTTCGGTTCGGTTGATGAACTCGGAATTTTTACCATGGAAGCGGATGGATTGAAGTGCATTTCCGATCCGAGTGCCCTTTTCATTACTCGTCGTCAGGGGCAGACTCCGGCTGGTGTTGCCTGCGTTCCGGTTTTTGAAGGGAGCCGGGTTTTTGTCGTCGAGATACAGGCGTTGACCGTTCCGTCAAAATCATCCGTAAACCGCGTTTATTCGGACAAGATTGATTCTGCAAGGGTCAGCAGGGTTGCGGCTGTGCTCGAAAAAAGGGGCGGCATAAAATTTTCCGACCAGGACCTTTACATTAACGTTGCAGGGGGCGTGAGGCTTACCGAAAGTGCGATTGATGCTGCGTTGGCTGCGGCTTTGTATTCTGCAAGAACCGATGTTCCTCTCCCGGAAAAGACCCTGATAGTCGGTGAATTGAGTCTTGCGGGTGAAATCCGTCCCGTAACCAAATTGAAGCAGCGCATTAAAACGGGAAAGGAGCTTTCCTACCTGCGTTTCATCGGTCCTAAATTTGAAAACACGGGCGAGTCGGTTGAGTCGCTGAAAGAGCTTCTGGAAAAACTTTTCATAAAGAAGTGATGATAAATCCGACTTGAAGCGTTGACATTTTTTGTGTGTGGGTGTATAAAATATGTAGCTTGTAAATAAGCTGATAAACTCTCTCCGATGTCCGTGAAAACGGACGACAAGGGGCCCGGATGGTGTTACCGTTTGGGTCCCTTGTTTAGTTTTAAACCGTTATCAAAGCTGTTACTCCGGTTTTGCCTGAACTGATGCATCCTTTTCTTCCATAATATATCCCAGATTGTATAAGCGGTGAATGGCCTTGAAAAATAAATTTCGTAAATTCTAAAAAATTCGACTTTCGTTTATTGACAAGGTTTGCTGATTTGGGTATAGTGTTGGAACACATGCGCAGTGGCGAGGTGTTTTTATGGTACGCTCTTGTAGCTCAGTCGGTAGAGCACATCGTTGGTAACGATGAGGTCAGCGGTCCGATTCCGCTCGGGAGCTTTTTAGCTTTATAAAAGTGAAGTTGAAGCTAGTATTTGAATAGGAGCAAGTCATGGCAAGCAAGAAAAAGTCTGCAGTAGAAATCATCGCCCTGCAGTGTGGGGATTGCAAGAGAAAAAATTATACAACTTATAAGAATCGTAAAAATATTACAGGTAAACTTGAGAAGAACAAGTACTGCCCGTTCTGCCGCAAGTCAACTTTGCACAAAGAGACAAAGGCAAAATAATTTGAGTTAATGATTTTCCGAGTTATCGGAATGACCGGCTTTCATTTGATAGCTGGAATATAGGTCAGTAGCTCAGCTGGTAGAGTCCCGGTCTCCAAAACCGGTTGTCGCGGGTTCGAGTCCTGCCTGGCCTGTCTTTTTTTTAGAATGCTTTATCTGTGTGTGTAATGAGAGCATCTGTTGTGTACGATTTCAGTGCATGAATCCCAAGTGTAAATCAAAAAGAGGATAGTGATGAAGAAGATTTTCCGGTTTTGCAAAGAATGTGTTGCTGAGCTCAAAAAAGTTTCTTGGCCTTCAATGAGTGAAGTGTTGTCCTCTGTAAGGGTCGTCATTGTTTCCATTGTTGTTCTTGCTTTGATTTTGGGTGCATTGGACTTCCTTCTTATGGGTGGCTACAGTTATGTGTTTACAGGTAAATTCTTGACCAACTAGGCTTGAATGTTCGTTTTTGTTATTGATTAGAGGATAAGGTAGTATTCATGTCAAAGAGTTGGTATATCCTTCAGGTTTTTACAGGTTACGAACAGAAAATCGAAAATACTCTCAAGCGTCTTCTTGCAAACGGTGAATTGGATTCCAATGTCCTTACTGATGTAAGGGTTCCCATGGAAACGGTTCTCGTGGAAAGGAAAAACGAAAAGACTGGAAAGACTACCCTTGTTGAAAGGAAGGCAAAGGTTCTCCCCGGTTACGTAATGGTTGAGATGGATCTTCCGGAACTTGGCTGGAAGGTGACTTGCAACGCAATCAAGAGAATTCAGGGAGTAAACGGTTTCCTTGGAGTTTCAGAGCGTCCAAGGCCCATATCAACCGAAGAGGTGAAGAGGGTTTTCCAGGTTTCAGGCGATCTCAAGAGCGAAAAGAAATCAAAGGTTAAAAGGTCGTTTGAAGTCGGTGAGCACGTTAAGATTACCGAGGGACCTTTCTCAACGTTCGATGCCGTCATTGAGGAAATCAGCAGCGACATGACCAAGCTTAAGGTTACGGTTCAGATTTTCGGTCGTGCAACTCCAGTTGAGCTTGAATGCACGCAGGTTTCTAAGATTTAATTCACATATGAGGGCCATTCCGTGATGGAGTGGCTTGTTTGGTTTTTGAAAGTTTTAGGCATTGGCACAGCCAATCCTTTGCTTTATATGGGAGAAGCGTAAGTCCGTCGGACATAGGCGTTTCGTTAGGAAAAAAGTTCTTTGCTTTTTATCCACACCAATATAAGGAGATACATTATGGCCACAAAGAAGGTTACAGCTGTCATCAAGTTACAGTGCCCTGCCGGCGCTGCGACACCAGCTCCACCAATTGGACCTGCTCTTGGACCTCACGGAGTTTCTGCACCGAAATTCGTACAGGAATTCAATGATCGCACCAAGACGATGGAAAAGGGACTGATCATCCCTGTAGTCATTACTGTCTATCAGGACAAGTCTTTCACATTCATTCTTAAAACTCCTCCTGCAGCAGTTCTCATCCGCAAGGCAGCCGGCATTCAGAAGGGTGCTGGAAACCCGTTGCGCGATAAGGTAGGAAAGTTGTCTCAGAAGAGTCTTGAGGAAATTGCAAAGCAGAAGCTTCCAGACCTCAATGCAAATGACCTTGAGGCTGCAAAGAAAATCATCGCTGGTACTGCACGCAGTATGGGCGTAGAAGTGGAGGCTCAGTAATGAAACACGGAAAGCAGTACCGCAACGCATTGGCAAAGTATGATGTTGCTAAGAGGTATGAAGTTGCTGAAGCTTGTAAGCTTGTTAAGGAACTTCACTACGTAAAGTTTGATGAGACGATTGAACTTTCAATTTCTCTTAAGCTTGAAAAGAACCAGACAGTCCGCGATACATTGGTTTTCCCTCATCAGTTTACAGGTGAGAAGCGCGTTTTGGTATTCTGTAAGGACGAGCGCGTAAAGGAAGCTTTGGATGCAGGTGCAACATATGCCGGTTCTACTGAATACATCGACAAGGTAAAGGGTGGCTGGACTGAGTTTGACGTTGCAGTTGCTACACCTGACATGATGAAGGATGTTGGACGCCTGGGTATGGTGCTCGGTCGCAAGGGACTTATGCCTAACCCAAAGACAGGAACGGTTACCGCCGACATCGCCGGAGCAGTTTCTGAACTCAAGAAGGGACGCACCGAATATCGTGCTGACAAGGGTGGAGTAATCCACATTTCTGTTGGAAAGGTTTCAATGCCAGAGTCTGATACGGTTGAAAACGTAGAGACATTCCTCGCAGAACTTAAGCGCAAGAAGCCGGCTGATGCAAAGAGCGGATTCGTAAGATCCGTTTCAATCAGCTCAACAATGGGTCCTGGCGTTTGGATTGATTACAAGGAGGAAGCATAATGGCAGTTCGTGCAAAAAAGCTTCAGCCTGCTAAGCAAGCGGCAATTGAAGAAGCCAAGAAGATTCTTG
>CACYBG010000239.1 GCA_902772605.1 uncultured Spirochaetaceae bacterium | reverse complement strand
TTTCCACAACGGAAACATGGAAAAAATCCGCCGGATTCTGCATCAGTACAATCTTCCTGTAAAACCTTCTGCATGGAACATCACGGAGGAGATTTTCATTAAGGCATGGCAGACAGCCTCAGCATCAAGGGCCGACCGTAGAAGCATATTGGACACGGCAGATTTGTCGTCAAAAAATCTTTCGGAAATCTACCGGATGATGGAAGAAGAATTTTCCTGAGCATCCAGGCGTATGATTTTTTTGCAGAGATATTTTCCGTCGCGTTCATCATGCGTTACGAAAATCAGCGTGCGTGGGTTTTTGTCCAGTTCCGAAATCAAAAAATCCATCAGCGCAATTTTCTGTTCGTAATCCTGTGCATTGAAGGGTTCGTCCAAAAGAAGTATTTCCGACGGAAATGCAAGCGACCGTGCGAGTGCCGTCCTCTGTGCCTGTCCTCCGCTAAGATGTTTTGCCTGTACGTCTTTTTTGTCTGCAAGGTTCAGTTTTTCTATGTAGTACATCGCCCGTTTTCTGGCTTCTTCGGGACTGAAATCGTTCAGCAGCGGAATCAATACGTTTTGAAACACGCTTGCATCCTGCATGAGTCTCGGTTCCTGAAAAGTGTAGGAAACGCTTCCGTTGATTTTAGAAATGTAGTTTAAGAGAGTCGTCTTTCCGAATCCGCTCGGGGCAATCAATGCGAGCCTTTCGTTTCTGATGATTTCAGGCATGTATGATTCCGGGTCGGGCGGATTTGATTTTTTGTCCGTTTTTTTTGAGGTGCAGATTTTTTTCAAAACGGTTTCCATCATCCAGCTGATTGCGACCAGAGTGAACGTGTATGCAAGTACCTCCGATGTTTCCAGATTGACCTGGGCCTGGGCTATTGCAGTTCCCATTGCATGTCGGGGCAGGCTCAGGACTTCTCCGGCGGCTACGACCTTCCAGCTCATCCCGAAACATGAAACCAAGGCGGACTTGAAATAGGGCTTCAGTTCCGGAATCAGCATGTTCAAAAGTTTCTGCCTTCTGGTGAAATGAAAGACCCTTGCCATTTCGTTCATCTTTTCGTTGGACTTGAAATTTTCCGTACCTGTGCATATTGAGGATGCTGCGACCGGAAGCGTCATGAATACGGATGCAATAATCGGAACGGATGATGAGGGAAGTGCAAAAACCAAAATCAGTATGAATGCAACTACGGGAGTCGAGCGCAACATGGCAAGCGGAAAAGAGAAAAAGCTTTTTGCCGCACTTGAAAATCCTGTCGCAAGTCCAAGCAGGCTTCCCAAAATCAGCGAGAGTGAAAATGAAACGACCACGCGTGAAAACGTAATCCAAAAGTTCTGATGGAACGAAGCGGTTTTTATCAGGCTGAAAAATTTCTTGACGACTTCGGAAATTGACGGCAGTATTAGCGGGCTGTCGATTGCAATTGACGATATCTGATAGACTGCTATGAAAACTGCGACAGACAGTGCCGCAAAAAACGCCTTCTTCATGTTTGCCGTTATTCCCTGTTCCGATTTGATTTTAATAATAGAATTTTGAATCGGGGATTTTCTGTGCGAATATCTTGAGGAGTATTTCAATCTGCGCTTTTGATTTTTTTGCAGGAATCCATGTGAATGCGCAGTTCGGTATCGCCTTTTCTGCAATTTCCGCCGTGAGTCCCAGATTGTGCTTTTCAGAAAGTTTTGCCGCAGCGGATGGATTTGCGACCGTACGTTTTACTGCATTTTCGTAAATCTTCAGGAAGGCGTCGATTTCCTTTTTGTGGGTCGATGCGTATTTTCTGTTTGCAACCAGGACCGTCATCGGAAAATCCTTTCCTCCGTTGAGCTTCGAAAATTCACTGCTGATGCTGAACCTTTTTATGCCTGAGTCCTTTGTTTCTGCTGCGGATGCAAACGGTTCCGGAACTATTGCGTATTCGAATTTCCCTGCAAGAAGCGACGGTACGATCTGCGGATTCGGGGTCGAAAAATCAAGGGTTACGTTTTTTATGCCCTTTTTTTCAAGTATGTATTTTGAAACGTATTCAGGCGTTGCTCCCTGACCTGCACAGGCGACCGTTTTTCCCTGAAGCTGACTCATGTCCGAGAAATTTTCGTCCTTCGTAATCAGGTAGATGTTTCCGTTTCCGCATATTCCAAGGCAGACCAAGGCACCCTTGTTTTCGGTGTGGACTTTTGCCGCGAGGTTCGGCGGAAGGAATCCCAGGTCAAGTTCTCCCTTTATGAGCTTTGGAAGTTCAATCTGTGCAGATGCGCAGTTCATGAACTCGTATTCCTGATTTTCTTCCATTATGTATGCGCACGGAATTGATGAGGGACCGTTCAAAACCGCAATTTTCTGGGCGGAAATCGACTGTAAGCCGAAAAACATGCAGATTGCTGCAAAAATCGAAAATCTTTTCATAAAAACCCCTTGCGGCAGGCTCTGAAGGTTCGTTTTCTTTGGACTGCCGAAATTTGTCGTTTCTGAATTTAATTATAGCATATTTTATGAAATGGTTGTACACTTTTAATTAAATTTAGCTTAAATGCTTTGAATTTAATAAACGCTTCCCTGGCATACCGGGGCTGATGTAAAAAAAGTTTCTCTATTAATTAAAAAAGACCGGGCCGTTTCGGAATCGCTTGTGCACTTCACGTTAAGGATGCCGTTTCTCAGGAAAGTTCCAGCAGCGCACTTCTGATTGATGCAATCAAGGATCTGAAGAATTCCGAGAATTCCGTGACTCAGGTGGCGAAAAAACTACATGTAGAGACCGGTGAAGTCATGGAAGCCATCGAAAAACTTGGAGATTCCGAGTGAAAAACCGTTTTTCCGCTTCAAATCGGTGAAAAATCATGAATTTCAAGCCTGTAGACTTATACT
>CACYBG010000238.1 GCA_902772605.1 uncultured Spirochaetaceae bacterium | reverse complement strand
GTATCGTTGAGGAGGGAGATGTTGACCTTCTTCGTCCATCCGTGTGCTGAAAGGGCCTTTGCAAGTTCCTTTCCGATGTGGCATCCTACGACTTCCGGAGCCTTGATTTCCTTTGAAAAGCCGATGAGTACGCCGTCTCCGTCCTCCGTAATGGTCATCGGGTATGAAAAGCAGAACCCGATGTTTGCAGACTTGTCCTTCAGGTGCTCAAGGTTTGCCGCAAACTGATCGAAAAACTCCTTCCTGTTGAGTTCCCTTTCGATTCCAGGCATGCTGGTCTTTTCCATGAAATCGATGGAAGCCTTTCCCTGCTGGTCGAAGGTTACAAGGCATGAGCGGAAGTTCGTTCCACCGGCATCGATAACGATAACGCTTTCACCCGAAGCGGCCTTTTCCGGCGGATTGCAGAACGTACGGATCATGTCCTCTGCGGCGGGACGGCCTGAAAGACCTTCGTTCATGTCAAAAAGCATGGCGTCAACGACAGAATTGATGTCCATGTGGATGGGAAAGTTGTGCTTTCCAAGGAATGCAGCTGCAGCGTTATTCATTTTAAAATTCTCCTTTATGATTACAGTCCGCCGGATCCCTTTTCCAGGAAGAGCCGGAAACTGAAGTACCTGAACGCCCGAAATCCGTAAGCGAACGGTTACCTTTCCATTGTAACACACTTTACTCTTTTTCACAATAGAATTAAAATCCATCCATGTCCCTAGAAGAAAACTTGAAAGATAAGCTGAATCCTCAGCAGTACAGGGCCGTAACGTCGATAGAGGGGCCCATACTCATAATAGCCGGAGCGGGAAGCGGAAAAACCCGCGTAATCACCTACAGAATCGCAAACATGCTGGAAAAAGGAATCAACCAGAGCCAGATACTCGCACTGACGTTCACGAACAAGGCCGCCAGGGAGATGGAGGACAGGATAAGGGAGCTTACGGGAAAGAAACTCCAGAACCTTACGATCAGCACCTTCCATGCGTTCGGCGTAAAGATACTCAGGCAGGACATCGACAAGCTGGGATACAGGCCCAACTTCTCGATATACGACGAAACGGACCGGTATGCGCTTATCAAGGAAACCGGAAGGGAACTCAAGTTTTCCGCCGATGCACTCGACGTCTACAAGATAGGAATACTTTTCAGCGACATAAAGACCGGAAGGAAGCAGTTCACGTCCGAATACGACCAGTACAGGGCGCTCTACGAAGGATATCAGGAGGGGCTCAAGCTCTACAATTCCGTTGATTTCGACGACCTCATAACCCTGCCCATAAAGCTGTTCAGGGAGCATCCCGATGTCCTTGAGCAGTACAAGAAGCGGTACAGGTACCTCATGGTCGATGAATTCCAGGACACAAGCCATCAGCAGTACGAGCTTCTCCATCTGCTTGCGGACAGGAACGTTGCGGTGGTAGGTGACGACGACCAGAGCATATACTCGTGGCGCGGTGCAGACTATCAGAACATAATCAATTTCGAGAAGGATTATCCGGACGTACAGGAAATCAGGCTGGAACAGAACTACAGGTCGACGGGCACGATACTTGCAGCCGCAAACGGAGTCATAAAGCACAACACGAACAGGAAGGACAAGGAGCTTTGGAGCGGAAACGGAGAGGGAAAGCCCATCGAAACGTTCATGCCCGAAAACGAAGCAGCAGAAGCGGATTTCATAGCCGAAACCATACAGGGAATCTGTGCGGAGGAAAAGAGGAAATACGACGACTTCGGAGTCCTCATGAGGGCCAACACGCAGAGCAGACCTATTGAAGAGGCCTTCCTAGAGGCGAACATCCCCTACGTAATGAGCGGCGGAACAAGCTTTTTCGAACGCAAAGAGATAAAGGACATAATATCCTACCTGAGGGTGATTTCAAACCACGACGACGACATCAACCTGCTCAGGATAATAAACACCCCGCGCAGGGGAATAGGCCGGGTTACGATAGAGGCAATCAACAGGGTTTCGGAAGACATGAAATGTTCGCTCTGGGATGCCATAAACGCAATAGTCGCCGCAGGGGATGCCGATGAATGCCCCGTAAGCGACAGTGCGGTCGAGGACCTCAAGCGATTCATATCGATTATAGAAGAAAACAAGTCCATGCTCAGCGGAAAGGGACTCAGCAAAAAGGTCAGGGCCATGGTCGAACAGATTGCATACTTCGACTACCTGATAGGAGAAAATCCGAAGAGCGAAAAGGCGGCCAGGTTCAAGTTCATGAACGTCGAAAGCCTCATAAAGAGCATGGAACAGTGGGAGAACAACCCGGACAATCAGGACACGAGCCTCTACGCATACCTGAACCGCATCACCCTGCTCTCCCGCGACGACCTTGATGACGGAGAGGCCGACAAGGGAAAGGTCAACCTGATGACGGTACATGCAAGCAAGGGTCTGGAATTCCCGGTCGTTTTCATAGCTGGTGCTGAAGAAGGACTCATGCCCCATGCACGTGCGGTTGAAGAAGGAGGTGACGCTGCGATTGAAGAGGAGCGAAGGCTTTTTTACGTTGCGGTCACAAGGGCAAGGGACAGGCTTCTGATTTCCTCATGCCTTCACAGGCGCAGGATGACCGGTACTGTGGAATGCCAGCCGAGCAGGTTCCTTGACGAAATTCCGGCATCGCTTATCGAATATCATGAACCGCCGAAGGAAGTGGATGCAGACGAAGCTCACGAACTTCTGCAGAACATGCTCAAAAACCTTTCAAGGCCGAGGGTACCGAAGATTTGATCAGGAAATTTTATTTTAACGGACGCAAGATGAAATGGACATGCAGATTCCTCACCACGGTTTTAGCATCGGCATTGATGATGTCTTCATGCGCAACCAAAGTTACGGTTCCGGATGTTCCGCCGTTTTCGGAAGATGACGCTTCCAAGCCGGAAAACGATCCTTCCGCTGAAAATCCAGATGAAAAGACAGGCGTGCATACAGAGGATGAATCGGCAGCAAAAACCGGTCCGCATCCAGTCGATTTCGTCCACAGGGGAATCAAATGCGAGCTTGAATCAATGGAGCTTGAAAACTGCATGGTTGTTGACGATCCTACTGCAAGCGGGCAAAAATCGGTGCGCATGGGTACCAAATCCAAGGCGGGCGTGGACATAAACTTTCCGTCCGGAAGGTTCGAAATTCTTTTTTCCCAGAAGGCGTACCAGACACCCGGTTCCCGTTTCTACGCAATAGTGGATGGAAAGAGGTACAGGTGCAATCCGAGCGAGCCTCCGCTTGGAACATGGGAACTTACCGTCCGCACGCCCGTCGTCCTGGAACTTCCTGAGCCTGCGACGGTTTCCATATCGATTGAATGCGACGGAAGCTACGCCTACTCATGGGATTTTTTCCTGGACTACATGCAGGCCGTCAAAATCGGGGAAATCGTTCAGTGAAAATGACCGGTCCAAATGCGAAAAAAAATGCAGCCCCCTACTTTCCCAAATCAAGCATGCGACGGTTGTAATCCTCAGGAGGATTTTCGATTATGCTCCAGTCGAAATCAAGCGGTCCGCCCGTAACCGGGAAAAGAGGCTTCGGAGGATCCTTTTTCCTTGAGTTGTCGGCCTTTATGATTTCTTCAATAGACTTCGAACCGTCGGTAAGCCTGAGGTAGGGTTCTCCGAATGCACATATGGTCGAGGTGCGGACGGTGTACGTGAATTCGTTTCCGTCATCGTCAAGGGCATGCTTTTCCACCAGCACGGAATTCGTCCTGTATGGGGAAGGAAGGGAATCAATCTTCTGAAGGTTCCTTATCTGTGTCCTGCGTCCAAGGGTGCATGTATAGTTCTTTCCGCCGACCCAAAGATGCTTCGTAACGTAATAGGTATCGTCACCGTCAACTATGGATGCCTGGGCGTCAGCGTCGTACTCCATGTCGGTCACCCAGTACCTTATGGGATATACTGCACTATCGCTTACGTAATAGGAAAGCAGTTCGCTGTCCATGATCGGTGGAGACTCCAGTATTCCGTTTGCGCTTCCATAGTCCTGCCAGTATCCGGCCATGGGATTTTCATTTTCCAGTATGTTTCCGCTGAGTATTGGAGTTGCCAGAAGGGTCGAAGAATCCTCCATCCTGACGGTAAAGTCAAGGTAAAGGTCCCCTCCTATTACGGCTACGGGAATATGGTAGATTTCGCGTCCGCCGAGCCTTTTTCCGACGTATTCGACCTGCATGTCCCAGGCGCCTGAATTTTCGTTTTCGGCAATCAGTACGTCTCCGTCGGACCTTACCGTCTGGATTCCGTAATCCGCCGTAAACAGCTCATCCGTCAACGGAACGAAGCGCACGTGGATTTCCTGGGCCTGAGAAGACGTCTGGGTCGCAGCGTTTGAATCACGCAGAACCGCTACGGAATATTCGGGACTTTCTGCGGCACGGTCGTCGTACCACTGATAGAAGGTCCTGAGAACGATCTGGGGAATCGCTTCTCCAGCCGAGGTCGCATATCCGGTATCGAAAACGACGTAACGGCTGTAGTTTTCCCATACGCCCTCAAGAAGCCGGGGAACGATCCTTTCATCATCCGAAGCTTCCTGGGAATACACAGGAGAAAGAGTCAGCATGAATATAAATGAAAGGGCACAAAGCCTAAAAAATTTCTTCATCTTCTGATTTTCGGAAGATTCGGATGATTTTATTAGGCTT
>CACYBG010000237.1 GCA_902772605.1 uncultured Spirochaetaceae bacterium | reverse complement strand
TTTATTACGGTATGAAATCTTCCGCACGAATCAAAGGCTGATTGATTTCAGTACTTTTACAAGTCGATTCTTTTCAACCAGATCGAGCGGGCGACCTTCGATGTATTTGTGGGCATCTTCCGAGAAAACACCGGCCGTAACACAGAATCCGCGGTCCGCCTTAACGTCGTGCATGTGTCCGTGCAGGTCCCTGATGTAAAGCTCTCCGGAAGTTCCTGACGTTCTGAAAAATCTGAACAGCTCAATGTCGGTATACTTTACGGTATCAACTTCCGCAAGTATGTCCGTGTATGCCGGCTGAACCTGAATGTCCATTATCTTGACCTGTGAACCCCTGTAGACGGTTTCGATGAATTTACGGCAGAGGGCTACAAAATCGGATGCACCGGACGAAAGGTAAATCTGAAGGTTCGTGTTCTGACTCAATTCCTGATAGCGGCTCATGAGTGCATTGACATCCTTGTAGTTTGCATTTACCAGGCGGATGTTGTTCAGAAGCTGAAGTCCCTTTGCAAAATCGTTCTTGCTGAAATAACACTGGGCCGTCCTGTACTGGAGGTCCAAAAGAACGTCGGTTTCAATGTTCGTGTGCTTCATTCCGATTTCAAAATCCTGAATTGCCGCATCATAGTCGCCCATCTTGATGTGGTAGACTCCGGCTTCAAGACATGACCTTGGTCCATAAACCGGGTCGGCCCTCAAGTGCATGAAAACCTTAATAGATTTGTCTCCGTGACCGCCAATGTTCATCGCATCAGCCATATCGAAAAGCGCTTCCTTGTTTGTCGGGTCTTCATCAAGTGCACGCTTGAAACATGGAAGTGAATCGCGGTAATGGTTTCCGTAATAATAGCTCTGTCCCAGAATCAGGTATACGCCCTCAGCTTCCGGATTTATTGCAAGGGCCCTCTTGAGGCATGAAACTGCCTTGTCGTACTGCTTG
Organism: uncultured Spirochaetaceae bacterium; assembly: GCA_902772605.1. Taxonomy (GTDB): domain Bacteria; phylum Spirochaetota; class Spirochaetia; order Treponematales; family Treponemataceae; genus Treponema_D. The sequence goes on along the minus strand of CACYBG010000237.1, from coordinate 3,960 downwards.
TCCTTGTACATGGCGATTCCGGTATAATAGTTGACTTCATAATCGCGGGAATTCATCGTGTATGCCAGAGACAGGGACTTCAACGCTTCCTGGAGGTTTTCAAGGTTCAGAAGACAGATGCCATGCCTGAGTATGCTGTAGAAACTGTCGATTTTCGGATCCTTTGACGCAAGCTTGTACATCCTGTCGTAAATCGGGAGTGCCTTGTCCCAAAGCTTGTTCTGGAAATAAACGTCTCCAAGCTCCGCAAGACCTTCCGCATCGTCTGGGTTTCTGTCAAGCTTTCTTTTTGCCTCGCGTATGACCTGGGCCTGGGTTTTTCCGCCGGACATTGATACGCCGCCCCTGTTTTTCACGACGAAATAAACGACGACACCGGCAATCATAAGAACAAGAATAATTACAGCAACAACCATAGCATCAAAAATCCTATAAATGAAATTCAGGAAATCTCATAACCGAGGTTCCAAAATCAACATCGATGAGAGGGATGTCTTTTTTAATTTTCAATCGATTTACCCCGCGACATGTTCCCATCATTAAATGTAGCGATTGCAGTCGAAAAAGGCAAATCAACTTGAAAAATCAGTGGAGTCTCTAAAGCAGAAAACCCCACTATGTTTATCGGAAAATTTCAAACTTTAGTTTAGGAATGTCGGATTAACCCAAGTCAGACAGTCTAAGGCCTTTCTTGGGTCGGTTCAATCAGCTGCCCCTGCATTCCTTTACCATGTCGGCAATTCTATCCAAAGCAATCTTGATTTTATCGACGGCGGTGGCATAACAGCAACGGATGTGACCCGCGCCCGCTTCACCGAATGCCGTTCCTGGAACAACCGCAACATTGTGTTTCTTGAAAAGTTCGGTTGCAAAATCATCTGCAGACATTCCCGTAGAACTGATGTCCGGGAACATGTAGAATGCACCGGTCGGCTCAGGAACGTTCAGCCCCATATCAAGGAAAGACTTGTACATGAGGTTTCTTCTCTGCTGATATGAAATCCTCATCTTTTCAACTTCGTCCCATCCGTTTTTCAGGCCTTCCAAAGCCGCGTACTGACTCATTATCGGTGCACAGATTGTATTGTACTGATGGAGCTTGACAATCTGGGCCATCAAATCTTCCGGAGCTGCAATCCAACCGATGCGCCATCCCGTCATTGCAAAACTCTTGCTGAATCCGTTGAGCACAATCAGGTAGTCCTTCATCCCCGGGAATTCACCGATTGAAGTATGCTTGCTGTCGTCGTAGACAAGTTCACAGTAGATTTCGTCTGAAACGCACCAAATCTGATTCTTGACGCAGAGTTCCGCAATCTTCTTGAGTTCATCGGCTGGAATCATGGTTCCGGTCGGGTTGCTCGGTGAACAGAACATTATGGCCTTGGTCTTCGGAGTAATCAGCTTTTGGAACTGTTCTGCAGTCGGATGGAAATCGGTTTTGCTGGTATCAAGCTTTATGACTTTTGCACCGCACAGATGGGCCAAAGGAATGTAATTTACGTAACAGGGTTCGCAGACAATCATCTCGTCGCCCGGATTCAGAATTGCGCGGAGTGATGCATCGACGCCTTCAGACGCTCCGACCGTTATGAGTATTTCCTTCGCCGGATTGTAATTGCAACCGTAACGCTGCATGTATCTTGCAATTTCTTCCCTGAGTTCCAAAAGTCCCCAGTTGCTTGTGTAGCTAGTGTGTCCCTGTTCAAGGTGATAAAAAGCTTCTTCCCTCATCAGCCACGGGGTCGGGAAATCAGGTTCGCCGACTGAAAGCGAAATGACATCATCGTGTCCAATCAGCATTTCAAAAAATTTTCTGATTCCGCTTGGTGGCGTTTCGACCATCGAACGGCTGAATCTATCTTCACGGGTGTTCATTATGCAGTAACTCCTTCTCTACCGTCTTTCTTTTCTTCTATATAAAATATACCGTTTTCCTTGTACGTCTTGAGAAGGAAATGGGTTTTTGTCGATCTGACTCCGGCCAGGGTTGAAAGTTTGCGGGCCACGAAAAGTGCAACATCCTGCAAAGTGTCGCCTTCAATCACGACCTTCAAATCATATCCGCCGCTCATCAGGTAAAGCGATTTGACCTGCGGGAAACGGTAGATTCTGTCTGCAATTCCGTCGAATCCATGTTCACGCTCTGGAGCGACTTGAATTTCAATTTCTGCCCTTACCTTTGATTTTTCAACGGCATCTTTTTCTGGATTGATGATTGCCGCATACTTCATGATAACGCCGTCATCTTCGAGCTTTTTGATTTCCGCCTTTACTTCATCGACGGAAATTTTTGTCATTGCGGAAATATCCTCAACGGAAATCCTTGCATTATCCCTCAGCAGGTTGAGAATCTGTTCAGAAATGTCCATATTGCCCCCCATATTTTAGGAACTTCGAAACTTGAGCCGAAAATCTGCGGCCCTAAAATGTTGATTCAAAACCCGATTGCCGTTTTGAAAAACATATTTTCAGATAGGATACCCTTTTTTTTAAGTTTTGTCACGATTTTGAAACAAGCCCCGTCTTTTTTGCCGTCGGTTGATGAGGATAAGTGAATTTAATGCAGTCCCGAAGTTTTTCTAACGAACATCTAGGAAATTGCAGATTGATGCATCCGTATCAATCGAAAATCCAAAATGAACAGCAGGAAGTCTTACATGAATGAAATTGAAAAAAAGATTTGCGACGCGATATTGACGGAAGATTTAAGCAGGGATGGAATCAACGGAATTGTCCGGGCGCTCAAGATGAAGGATTATGTCGTTTCGGTCATTCTGCCGGAAAATCCTGGGAGCGAAAGTTTTGGTGATTTTCTGAGGCGTTTTTGGAATTTCGATGAATCGCCGTATTTCATTGAAAAAAGGATAGTCGGACAGACTGCACATCGACGGTACGCACACATAATGCTCAGGCGCGCAGAAACATATTGGATTCCGTTTTTCAAGGATGTTCCAGTGGGCGACATAACGCTGAAGGACATCAAGAGACGGCTCAGGATTTTGGCATCCACTCCGCAGATGGTCGGAACTACGCGTAAGGATTCTGATGGAAAGCAAGTGTTCGTAAAGCGGACTCTCAGACCCGAGACCGTCAATCAGATAGTAAGGTGTGCGACTCTTGCACTGAAATGGGCCTATCACAACGGCATAACGAAAAACGACTGTTTCAGCGGAATAATCTGGTGCAGGGTCGTTCCGGAAAAAAGGACGGTTCCGACAATGACTCAGGCGCACAGGATTTTTTCAGCCGATTGGACCAGCGATTCGATACGGCTTGCACATCTGATTTCAATCTGCACCGGAATGAGGATTGGCGAGGTTCAGGCACTTCAATTGAAGGATATCGGGAAGGACAGGATTTTCGTGCGTCACAGCTGGTCGAAAAATGACGGTCTCAAATCACCCAAAAACGGAACCCAACGTGAAATAATTGTAAGCAACGAGTTGATTTCATTGATGCGAAGTCAGGCCGATAAAAATCCGTTCGGGCAGTGTCCTTCGAATTTTCTGTTCTGGGGGACAAACCGCAATGCACCAAGGTCGTCCGCAACATGGAATCAGGAGCTTCACAAGATAACGGAAAGCATGGGGATAAAAAACGCCCGTAAAATCACTTTCCACTGTTGGAGGCATTTTTTTTCGACGAATATGGCGGATCAGGTGGACTTAAGGAAACTTCAACTTGCGACGGGACACAAATCACTGGAGATGCTGGAACATTATGCGTCCCATCAATCGGAACTGGCAATCAGGGAAGTTGGGCAAAATTCAATCAGGATTTTTGCACCGATTCTGGAACTTGTAAAAAATCGTGGCCAAGGATTATGAACCGTCGCTGCATGCCGATGCCACACCCAACACAGCACCGACAGCAATTTCAGACGGTCAAACCCACCTTAATACGCCATAGCCTTGTCGATTTTCTGCTGGACGAGACCCTGGAGTTTTTCCTGGTCCA
>CACYBG010000236.1 GCA_902772605.1 uncultured Spirochaetaceae bacterium | reverse complement strand
GTTTCCAGTTCAATTTGTTTTTTCCAAAATAAAACCAGCACCTTAGTTTCGGCTATCGCAAGAGGCAGTTGGGGCTAGCAGTAGAAGGAAAAATCTTTTCATGCCCTAATGATACAGCATTTCGGATTAAAAAGTCAATGTCAAATCATCGACTTTGCATGGGTTCGCTCCGTGCATTCACCGGTCTTTCCTGAGCGTGCTGAACAGTTTCTCCACGTTTCCGTTGAATTCGGCGGTGGTCACCTTGAGTTCCTGAAGGAATGACGAATCTTCTATCTTGCCCAGGACTGCTTCCATCTCTTCCTTGTTCCTGAACGTGACCGTGCGGAAAAAGTCGGTGTAATCCTTTTCCCTGGAACTGAACGATGACGAAAGCATGTGGTTGCTGACATCAAGTACGTCGTTCGCCATGTCGTCGAAAATATCGGGCGTAAAGTCGGATATGGACCTGTCATAGAGCTTTTCCAGAAGGTGGATCGAATACCTGGCCTTGTAGTCGGAGTAACGCTCCTGCACTCCATCGTAGAATGCATGCACCTGGTTCCAGTCGTTTATCTTTCTGTCCTTTATCCCGTTGAAAAGCACTTCAAGCTGTCCGTCCGGCATTACCTGTCCTCCGACATTGCTCCACTGCGTATAGAGCGGAATCCTGCATATTTCATCGATTCCCTCCGTCGTAAGGGTTTCGCGACCGTTCATCCTTACCCATGCCATTATGGAATCTACCGCAAAATACTTTACTATGCGCCTGTATTCCGTATATCCCTGGGCTATCTTGTAGATTCTTGCACCGTATTTCTTCTGGCACCTGTCGTCTATCACGGAGAATTTGGTGAGCTTGTTCTGGTGCAGGTAATCCTTGGCCGCCTTAAGGCATTCCGATTCATTCTGTGATGAGGCCGTGCGCTTCCTGAACCTTTCGAGGATTTCCGGCGACGGATTGTATTCCGTTGATTCGTTTATCCCTGCATCGTTCATCTTCAGGTATCTGGACGTGAGTTCAATCAGCCTGTCAAGGGAAAGCATGACTTCCTGTATGCTGTCCGGAGCAAGCGGGTCAGTCTCTATGTGCTGTACCTTGACTGCGCGCCTGTCCCTTTTCTTGAACTTGTACTTGTTCCTGACTATGGCGAACATGTTGTATATGAACCAGTATCCCGGGATTATGTGTACGGCTCCGTCTTCTCCGCTGGGGGCGACGAGAGAGAAGGGATAGCTTATGTTCAGTTCGTTCTGATAGCTTCCCTTGGAAACCAATACGAACGATGCGAATTTTGAATCGTACTTGAAGTCGGAACAGAGCCCAGGCCAGAATCCGCGTCCGGCAATCATCTCTCCGTCCGGTGAGCGCGAGTTGTGGTTAGAACCGATGGTGGCGGCGGATGCAATGTTGCTCTGACCCATGACCGTAGCGGCAATCAGAAACGAAGAGTTGTGGTGCTGTTCATGGAACGGGAAAATCAGGTTGTTCAAAAGTTCGCAGCATGAGACGGTTGAGTTGTCGCCCAATACCGAGTTGAGGAGCCTTCCACCGTACTTCAGGTGGCAGTTCCTTCCGATTACGAAGCGAACCGCAACGGCCTGATAGAATACGTGGCTTCCGTATCCCATGATTCCGTTTACGAGTTCCACTCCTTCGCCTATCTGTGACGGTTCATCCTCCGACGAAAGCATCGTGATGTTCTTGAGCTTGAAGGCACCCTTTACGTATGCGCACTTTCCGATTTTTGCATCCTTGAGGAGCGTGCAGTTCTTTATGACCGCATCATCCTCTACTATGCCGTAAGTGTTCGTCTGTCCGTCGTTTCCGGATTCAGTGAGTTCGATCAGCCTTTCCATCAGCTTTGAGTCTTCCCTGTAACGCGACCAGATGTATGCATCCGCAGGAATCATCGATGTGAAGGGGAGAATTCCCCTTTCTTCGTTTTCGTTTCCGACTCCTATCCATAGCCTGTTTGCTTCCGGTTCGCCGTCCTTGAGTATGCCTTCTCCGAATTTGGAATGGTTGGTGCAGCTCATCTCCTGGATGTTGAAAAGCATGACCCTGTCGCCAAGACGGTAATTGTTCAGGTAGCTTACGTTGTGAAGTACGCAGTCGTCTCCGGTTGAGACATTCCTCAATACGGACCTGTAGATTCCCGACTTGAGTTCAAGGTCGTGGAACTTGAGCGTAACCGGACGGATTACTCCGAGTACGACCCATCCTGAAAATTCGCTCTGGACTATCTGATCCGCACAGAATTCTCCGGGCGTGTCGCTTACGTAAATGTTCTGCCAGTCCGGGTCCGAAGATATGTTCCTGTTTTGAATCAGTACATAGACCTCTTTTGCCGTAAGGTGCCTTTTCCCCTGAAGCAGTTCGTGGGGCGGCTGCGGCGATATTGAAAACTGTGTTATAGGTGTAACTTTAGGCATAAATTCATCCTGTGGGGTTTAGGGGTGTTGTCGTTGAGGCCGGATAATCCGATTTCGGACTGTCAGGCGTTTCCTTGGATTGCAGTTTCCAGTCGGAAGTGAAATTCTCCGGGCGGAATCTCAGT
>CACYBG010000235.1 GCA_902772605.1 uncultured Spirochaetaceae bacterium | reverse complement strand
TTCAAAATTTAAAGAATAGGAACCCCTAAAATGGTATGGGAACCACTAAAAACTTCAGTTTTGCCTTGAAGCTACGCTAACAGTCGACTTGTAACTTTGAAAATGACTTTTTAGAGATGGCATATATTGGAGTTTTTTAGGTTTTAGGCACTTTTCCAGTAGTTTTTACAGCTGCACGGCATCTTTCTTCAGTTCCATAGCCAATCGGTTGACTTCATCAAGAGAAAGACCTGTGCCTTCAGAAATTTGCGCTGAAGTCAAAACATTCATTTTTAGAAAATTTCGTGCAGCTTCAACGGCTTTTTTCTGCGCACCCTGATGCATTCCTTGCAGATGTCCTTGTTTTTCATGACTTCTCCGAACATGTAGTCGTCGATAAAGGTAAGTTCGTCCAGTGGTTTCATTTTTTATACCTCTATATTATAGATATGCAATGAAAATCACCGATGTAAAAAAAATGCAGATAAAATATTGAAATTCATTAAATTTATTTAAAAATAGCTAAAAAACAATATCCATGATATAATGAAAGATGACAGAGGGTTATGGATGAAAAAAGATACGCTGACAGTCAAATTTACGCAGATGTTTGTTGGTTTCACGCTTATTACGTTGGCGGTGACTTTTATTGTTTCGTATTTCAACCAGATGCAGCTCTATAAGCAGCAGAGGGAGGAAAGCGTTCACTTTGTCGCATCCTACCTTAACAGCACTTTCGAGGCCGATGACATTTATTTTGTCTGGTACCAGAAATATTTTCTTAAAAACAGCGACTCGATTCTTGTTCCGTATGATTTTGACGACCTGACAATGCAGGACGCGCGGCACGAATATGAGGACTGCCTTTCAAAAGATTTTCCGGGCAAGGTTCTTGGCGTGGACCTTGATTTTGACGAGCTTACCGAAAATGGAAAAACCACTTACGAAGTTTACAGCCACGAATTCTATCAGGCGGCGTTCGACAAGGCCAATGACATTTTTGACCTTGCGTACACCTATTATGTCGTGCCGAAGGATGACGGTTCGGACGAGGTGACTTTCATTTTGGACTGCAAGCGGGACGAAAAGACTGTCGGCGGTAAAAAATATCTGGACCTTGGAAGAAGCGTGAGCTTTGACCGGAAAAATCATGAGCTGTTCTGGGAGACTTGGGAGAGCGGAAAAAAGTCAGATGGAAATGATGTTTTTGTAAAGGATGTCGGAAAGACTTATGCCTATTATACTCCGGTTTTTATTGGCGGGGAGAAAATGGGTATAATCGGTATGGAGGTGGAGGTCAGCACCATAACCCATGCCATTTTGGTTGCGACGCTACGTCAGATGCTTTTGATTGGTCTGGTGCTCGTGTTTTTTGTCGGCTTTTTGCTTTTTATAATCCGAAAGAATTACATCCGGAAACTTGTGTACCTGCAGAAGGAGATAGACGATTATTCAAAGACAAAGAATTCCGACATTGCCTACAATCTTTTGGGTGAAGTAAAAAACAAAGACGAAATCTCAACGATAATGACTAAGCTTGCGAACATGATTTACGAGCTTGAAAACTATATGGACCACCTTTCAAAGACGCGGCAGGATTTGCAGGAAACTCAGAAAGTTGCGATGGAGTTGAGCGAGCTTGCAGTCAAGGATTCCCTCACCGGCATCCGAAACAAGAGGGGCTACGACAAGGAAGTGCAGAAAGCCGTGCAGGAAATTGCGGACGGGCAGACAAACATCGGCATTGCGATGATTGATTTGAACTATCTGAAAAAAATCAACGATACTTACGGCCACGACAAGGGTAACGTTGCGATTATTACCCTGTGTCAGATTGTGTGCCACATTTTTGACCATTCGCCTGTTTTCAGAATTGGTGGGGACGAGTTTGTGGTTGTGCTTCGGGGACATGACCTTGAGCATATCGACGAGCTGATTGAAGAGTTCAACAGGCAGCTTAAGGAGAAGCAGGATAACGCAGAACTTCAGTATTGGGAAAAGGTTTCTGCTGCAATCGGTTATGCCGTCTATGATTCTGCCGTCGATTCTGATTTTGACGCTCTTTTCAAACGTGCCGACGATGCCATGTACAAAAACAAGGAGGCAATGAAAGCCACCCGCGAATAACGGTCAATCCATCCTGTGCACAATCGGTTGAATGAGGCCGCCATCGGTTTTTATGTAAATCGTGAAGCGGTCCTTTTGTTTTTCGACTTTGTAATTTCGGGCGAAAACATATTCGAATGGCATTGCGTTTGTTTCAATTTCAAAAATCAAATTGTCGGTACCGGTCAGATGGTATGGCTGCGATATCTGAATCGAATTTGTAACGGGCGAATGGAGGATATAAAGTCTGATTGTACCATCCTCCAAATCTTCTTCACTGGTGAATACGTCTTCGGTAATCTGCGAACGGAATTTTTTAAAGCCTTCAACGCTTTCAATCACATAGAGATGATACTTTCCGTCATCGGGTGATGAAATCATTTTTCTGACGCGATAACCCATCGTTGAGATATATGCCTTTTGGTTTTTGTACAGATTTCCGTCGCCGTTGATTTTAATCCGCATTTTCGTAAACTCATTTTCATCAATGCGGTTGTCGTGGTTGTAATCGACATAAAAATAAAAGTCGGCATCACCGGTGAAAAGTCCGGACGCATCCTTGAATGCTGTGACCGGGATGACAGCTTCATCCTGATTTTTATCGTGCACTAAAAGAAAGAACGGTTTTAAAATGTTCCGCTCCTTGCTTTTGACGTTGATTCTCTGCTTGGCGGAAAATCCGTTGAATCCATAGGAGTCTTCGATGTAAATGGAAGCTCCCTCGTTTGGATTGAATTCGCTTTTGATTATATAGGTTCCGGGATTAAACATCACCGTGTCGTTTACATGAATTGATTCAGATTTCGTAGGTTCGTCGTGTTTGTAATTGAAATTCGTAGTGGCGAAAATTGAAACATAGTCATCGGGATTTGTGGCGGAAAAATGGATTTCAAAATTTTTGTTTTCGAGCACGACGGTTTTTCCTGCATCGACTTTTTTTCCGTCCTGAACAAAAAAGATTTTATCCATCATAGCGTCCTGTGAAAATCCGTTTGACGCAAAAAAAGCAAGCGACAAAATCAATG
>CACYBG010000234.1 GCA_902772605.1 uncultured Spirochaetaceae bacterium | reverse complement strand
CAGAAAGGGCAAGGATATAGGTCAGTTCGACTTTTTCATGCACCAGGCCAAGATGAAGGAGGTCGAGGCTGCAACGAAAGCTGAGGGGCTTGGAGCCAAGGTCATGCCGATTTCCTCCGGTACCCGAAGTACTGCAAGTTCCGACATTTCTTCTTTCAGGCCGTCGCTCTGGAAACCTGCGGCACAGAAGGAACCTGCCGTTATTACACCCGTCAGGAATCCAGGACGAATCGACGTTGTTGCAATCGGAATTTCCACAGGCGGACCGAATGCCCTTCGTGAAGTGTTTGCAAAGATTCCGGAGAAATTTCCAAGGCCGATACTTGTCGTGCAGCACATGCCGGCCGGATTCACCAAGGAATTTGCAGCCAGCCTGAACAGAATCTGTCCGTTGAACGTAAAGGAAGCCGAGGACGGAGACCTGATTCATCCGGGACAGGTATACATTGCTCCCGGCGACCATCATATCGTGGTTGAAAAGTCTTCGCTGTGCAACGTAATCAAGCTGGATCAGGGTGCTCTCAGAAACGGTCACAGGCCTTCTGCAGACGTTCTTTTCGAATCGGTTGCAAAAATCTACCAGAACAGGGCTTTGGGCGTAATAATGACCGGAATGGGAAGGGACGGAGCCGCACAGCTTGCAGAAATGAGAAGGCAGGGGGCATGGACTCTCGGTCAGGATGAAAAGACTTCCATCGTTTACGGAATGCCGAAAGTTGCCTATGAGATGGGTGGCGTTCAGAAGCAGGTCTCCCTTGAAAACATGGCGGAAGAAATCGTGCGCGTGGTTAAGGAGAATTCCTGAGCCTGTCTTTTTTTCTTGATTCTGTAAATACATCCTCAAATACATCTTTCAGAGAATCGCTAAAACTGCTATACTGATGGAATGACTGAATTATTAGCACCGGCCGGAAATGTTGAGGCCTTGGACGCTGCCATCGGTGAAGGCGCCGATGCTGTTTATCTTGGATTGAAGAGTTTTAACGCACGCCTGCGTTCCTCCAATTTTGCCTGGAGGGAATTTGAGGCTGCCGTTCAAAGTGTGCATCGCCAGGGCAAAAAAATCTATGTGACCGTCAACACTGTCTGCGAAGAACATGAAACAGAACGTCTCTACAGGTTCCTGTCCTATCTGAACAGGATTGGACCGGACGGACTCATCGTGCAGGATTTTGGCGTCGTCAGGATGTGTCAGGAATTTTTCCCGAATCTCCAGATTCATGCATCCACCCAGATGAACGTCGAATCTGCCGCTGCGGCAAACGAGCTTTACAGGCAGGGACTCAGCAGGGTCGTTTTGGCCCGTGAACTTGGTCTCGAGGAAATCAAGGCTGTAAAGGAATCTACCAAGGCTGAAATCGAAATGTTCGTGCATGGTGCGCTTTGCGTGAGTGAAAGCGGACTCTGTCTTTTTTCAAGCTTTCTGGGCGGAAAATCGGCGAACAGGGGCATGTGTACCCAGGCCTGCCGTCGTTATTACACAGCAGAAACCCCCGGAGGCGATTCACAGGGATATTATTTTTCACCGTGCGACCTTCAGCTGATCGACCATATTCCCGACCTGATGAAAATCGGAGTGGACAGTTTCAAGATTGAAGGAAGGATGAAATCCGCCGAATATGTCGGAGCAGTTACCGCAGCATACCGTTATGTCATGGACCATTGGGAGTCAGACAGAAAGGGTGCAATCGCCGAGGGAAAAAGAATCCTTAGCACTGATTTCGCACGTTCAAAAACCGATTACTGGTATGGATTCGATACTGAGGCTTCCGGTGTGGAATCTGCCGGTGGAAAAATCCTTAATCCGAATCAGGCCGGTGGAACTGGAATCTACCTTGGAAAAATCAATGAGCTCCGTCCTGCAACCGAAAGCGAAAAGGCAAGTTATCTGCAGGCTGTAAAAAAGCCGGGTTCTTTCGTCCAGAATTCCTATGAAGATGAAGTTGCAGACCCTGAAATCCAGATGGCCGTCATTAAGGGCGGTGACTACGATCCTGATGCAGGTGATTCAATCCGCCTTCACAGAAAGGATGATACGGGTCGCGAAAGCCACAAGGTACGGGTAGTAAGCGTCGAAGAAAACGGAAAACGCTGGATCGACGTGCCCAACGGATTTACCAGACAGGACGACATATATCTCCTTCAGACGAAATCCATGTCGAAAAGGTATAAGAGGGTGCTTCCTCAGGATTTGTCTCGCTTCAGGGGACAGCCTGCCGGTGAAGTGCTTCCGATACTGGACCTTACGCCGCTCAAGCAGAATGAACTTTCATGGTTTCCGGAAGGCCTTTACATCGGAGTGTCAACCGTTGCAGATGCGCATGTCGTACAGTCTCTTCATCCTGTCCGCGTAATCATTGAATTCAACAATGAAACCGAGTATGACCTCCTCAACAAGTCGGGCGGTGAAAAACCCGTGCTGCCGTACAGTAAGAAAATGATCATAATCAATCTGGATCCTTTCCTTGCAGAGGGACGCTTCAATTCCATGGAGCAGAACCTTTCCAGGCTGATTGATTTGGGATATGAAAATTTCATGGTCAACAACCTTGCCCACATCAACATGCTCAGGGGAAAGAATGTCCATATGATTGCGGGGCCGTACCTTTACACCTTCAACCGATGGGCCGTCAGTTTCCTTGAAAACGAAGGAATCATGGCGTATCAGATGCCCTATGAAAATTCAGAGAAGAACCTTACCGATACGTTTACTTCGACAGAGGAAAAGTCTCGCGTGCTTCTTCCGGTCTTTGCGTATCCGACCCTGTTCCGAATGAGGTTCAAGCTTCCCGACGATTATGACTTCACCTATTTTGCAGACAAGGAAGGAATGGTCTTCAAGGTGAATTCGACTCCGGACGGTTCCTTCGTAATGCCTGAGGCTCCGTTCAGCATAGTGGACAAAATGAATTCCATTGCGTCAAAGGGATGGAAGCGACTCCTGGTAGATTTCTCCAAGACCAAGGTTCAGCGCGGCGACATGAAGGACATGCTTGCCCTGATGCAGGGTAAGGCTTCTATCGACGGTGCCAGCAGGTTCAACTGGAAGGACGGATTCTACAACCCTGAAAAGATGGAAGCATACAAGGCCATGAATGAAAAGCAGAATCAGGAACGCGGCGGAAAAAAATCCTTCGGCAAAAAGAAATCGGGACCAAACAAAAACGGTTACCGGAAGAAGTAGAATGGCTATGACAATGAAAAACGTTTGGAAAAACAGGAAGTGGTGAGGACATGAAAGTGAAACCGAGGATCATCCATGACATGGATGGTGCAGTTGAAGTCTTTCGTTCCTCCCGGTAACCGTTCGATAAAGCGGCGGCGACTGAATCAGGGGATGCATTTTTCAGGCATCAGACTGAACGTCACTGCCGCTTCACCGTTTTAAAGTCTGAGTGCAGGAACATCGCTCGGTCCGTACGGTTCGATTCGTGCATTGGGATCGGGGAATCTTGCGGAGTCGAATCCGTTCGGTGAGCTTTGTCCTCTGCATAATGAAACTCTTAATCAGAACGTCATGCCTTCATCCTCCATTTCCTGAACTGCTGCCGCGGCGGCTTCCTGAATCATCGCCATGTTCTGCTGCCCTCCGAACTGCTGGTTTTCACCGGCGTTTTTTTTCATCGGCTTGTAATCGATGTGTTCCGCAATGATTTTGGTCTTGTTGTGCGTCTTTCCGGTTTCATCCTTCCATCGGTTCTGCTTCAGGCGGCCTACGATTCTTATCCCGCGACCCTTTACCGCATATTTACAGGTTGATTCGGCCATGTTTCCAAATGCGTCTACATCGAAAAAAGACACTTCCTCGGAATATTTTCCGTCCGGAGTCTTTACGGTCCTGTTTACTGCAATCGGAAAAGAACATGCGCTGAAATTCAATCCCTGCCTTTTCTCCGGCTGGCGGACGACATTGCCTTCAATTATTATCTGGTTGATACCGTTCATAAAAATCCTCCACGGCATGCAGTGCGTTTGCACCGTCGCTTTTTTTATGGGAAGCTCTAAAAATCGGTTTTTAGGGATTCCTTTGTTGCTGTAAGGGTTGCGGGGCGCCTTCCGTCTTTTGCCTTACACTATATATATATGCCATGGAATTGACCGATGTAAAAAAAATGTGATTTTTTTTTGATTTATGCGGGAATTTTTTTTGGATGCGGGCGCAGGCTGTATCGTTCGGTCCTGCGTCCTGATTTTCAATCGATTTTCAGTTCTTCTGGAAAAGGTTTACCGCTATGGCACAGGTCTTTCCAATCAGCATGGACAGAGGATTCCCTGATTCCACGCTCCTGTCGGCAACAAGCGGAATGGATTTGTAAACGCTTCCGTTCAGCATGTAGCTTATCGTTCCGTACTGTTTTCCGCATTCGACTTTTCCGTAAAGGTATTTCGGGACCTCAACCCTGGTGCTTATGGATGACGGTTCCGGATTTTCATCGTTTCTGTTTACGGTCATCGGGACGGTAAACACTTCCTTCAGTGCGGGGACAAGCTTTACGGCCTTTTCCTTTCCGCCGAAGATTCCGACCGTATATTCGTGTGCGTTTTCACCTTCAGGAGCCCTGTAGTCCGTGAAATTTTCAAATGCAAAGTCAAAGAGCTTCGTGTTGTCGCTGACCCTGTATCTGTTTCCTTCAATCATGTTGGAGCCGGGGCCGTTCATTGTCACTGAAAGGAACCTTGTGCCGTTTCTTTTTGCAGTCACCGAAATGTTGTATCCGCTTTCGTCGATGTATCCCGTCTTGAGTCCGTCGCAGCCGGGGATGGTTTCCAGAAGCTTGTTGGTGTTCGGCTGTATGTACGACTGGAAATTGTCGTCGGAATCTGGAACGTTCCTTGGTTCCGGGTATTTGATTTGAAGCTGGGAATGGAATTCCTCAAGTGCCTGTGGAAATCGGTTTATGTACTGACGCGCAAAAACTGCAAATTCCCTTGCTGTAGTCAGGTTTTCCTCGCTGTATCCGCTTGATTCCACGAACTTGGTTTTTGTAAGTCCCATCGATTCGACTGTGGAATTCATCTTTGCAACGAAACTGTCCATGTCGCCGGAGATGTAATGTGCCACCGCTACGGATGCATCGTTTCCGCTGCAGATTGCAAGTCCCAGAAGCAGTTCCCTGAGCGTGACCTTCTGACCTTCTGCAAGGTGCATTCGGCTTGCGTCCCATGGTATGTTGATTTCCCAGCTTTCGGGAGGAAGGGGAACCACGTCGTCAAGGGATGCCTGTCCGCGTTCAATTGCATCGAATACAACGTACATTTCCACTATTTTCGTCATTGATGCAGGGGGAATCTGTACGTCGGCATTCTTTTCGTAGATTATGTCGCCCGTTTCGGTGTCTATCATTATCGCGCTTTTTGCCATGAGGGAGATTTCCTCAAAGTCCGCAGCAAACGGATTCGGTGAAAGACTGATTGAAGTCCGCTCCGGATAATTTTCGTTAAGTCGGTCCGTCAGGTTTTTCTCCTGGATTTCCGTCCTCTGTCCAAGAGCCTGTACGTTCAGTGTGGTCCTTATCGTCACCGCCACTGAAATGATGTACGAAAGCAGAAGGATTGAAAGTATCAGTATGATTCTGTTCCTTCTCTTGTTCGTCTTTGATGTAGCCCTTGGATTCCGTCCTGACTGCCTGTTGTTCCGTGAATTCATTGTTCCTCCCAAAATATTCGGGCGATTGATGGCCTTTGGTTTCCGACCGCAATCATATCCTTGATGCCCGGTTCCTTAAAAGAAGGTCCGCAACGGTTATTGCAGCCATCGCTTCGACTACCGGTACGATTCTTGGACACAGGCATACGTCGTGCCGTCCTTCAATCACCAGATCGCATTCGTTCATCGACATGTCCACCGTCTTCTGGCTTATGAAGATGCTCGGTACCGGTTTTACTGCCAGTGTGAACCTGATGTCGTCACCCCTGCTGATTCCTCCGAGTATTCCGCCTGCATTGTTGCTTGAAAAACTTGGGCCGCTCCTCATCTGGTCGTTGTTTTCCATGCCTGTTGAATCCGCCGCAGAAAATCCGCTTCCGAATTCTATGCCCTTTACCGCACCGATTGAAAGCATCGCCTGTGCAAGAAGTGCATCCATCTTGTCGAAAACCGGTTCACCCAATCCTGCCGGAACACCGCTGATTACGCATTCGACCGTACCTCCGACCGAATTTCCCTGCCTTCGCATCTCCTCGATTTTTTCCTGCATGAGGACCGAAGCCTTTCTGTCCGGTGCACGCATGGAATTGTTTTCAATCTCGTCCAAATCAATCGAACTGCATTCGATTCCGGCCGCCTTTTTCGTGTAGGCCCTTATGCTGATTCCGTTTTTCATCAGGAAAAGCTGTGCAATCGCTCCTGCCGCAACCCTTGCTGAGGTTTCCCGTCCGCTTGAACGTCCTCCGCCCCTGTAATCCCTGATTCCGTATTTCATCTGGTATGTGTAGTCTGCGTGCCCCGGTCTGAAAAGGTCCTTTATGTTTCCGTAATCCTTTGATTTTTGGCTTGTGTTCCTGATTATCATTGCGATTGGGGTGCCTGTTGATTTTCCCTCGAATATTCCGCTCAGAATTTCGACTTTATCGGCTTCAGACCTTGACGTTACCGCTGCATTGAAAATCTCCCTGCCTGACGAATCCTTCTGCCTTGCACCGGGCTTCCTTCTGTCCATCTGCTTCTGTATGAAATCAGCGTCTATTTCCATTCCTGCCGGACATCCGTCGATTATGCAGCCCAACGCTTCTCCGTGGCTTTCTCCAAAGGTCGTCACCCTGAATGACTGTCCAAAACTGTTTCCAGACATCTTTTACTCCCGTCGGTCCGGTTCCGTCCGAACCATGTTGTCCGCCGTAATGCTTCCCGTATTAATCAGCGGTTTCCTAGATTCTATCTGACTTTGTTCACTAACTCAATACGGCTGTGAACCCCGATTTTCTTGAAAATCTTCTTGTTGTGCGTGGCGACCGTTCCCACCGATATGTTCAGCTTTTCGGCAATCTCCTTGTCCGTAAGCCCCTCGGAAATGAGCGTCGCAATCTGGATTTCCCTGGATGAAAGCCCGCTGCGTGAAAATACTGCCGTCTGTGATGTGGTAAGCTCCATGGATGATTTTGCGGTCTTTATTTCGTCTGGGACTTTCTGCGGTGAAATCAGCGGTTGATCCCCGGAAAGCACTTTTTCTATCTGCCCGATTACCGTCCTCTTGATTTTGTGCGTCATCGAATAAATAGAAAATATCGTCCTGTGAAGCCTTTCGATTGAATACGGCTCGGTTATGCAGTCTATCGCTCCGAGTGCAAGCAGACTGTTGATTTTATCAGCATCCGACGGCGGAAGTATGAATACGAACGGAATGTCCCTGAGAAAATCTTCGCTTGAGCATTTCCTGAAAAGTTCCATGCCGCTGACTGCCGGAAGATTGTAGTCGCTTATTATGATGTCGGGGAGCCTTGTTCCCAGTGCATGTGCGGTTTTCAGCATCTTGAACGCCTGATCGCCTGAAGAGACCGTGTACAGGTAACAGTGTCCGTTCATTATGTCTTCCATCAGGCTTCTGGATGCATCGTCTCCTATTGCAAAAAGTATCGAAGGAATCTTTCCGTCTATTGCAAGCCTTGAATCGACTGGCAGGGGAGAGGCTTTCTTTTCGATTCTGTACGGGGTTTTTATGACGACCGAATCGCTTGAAAGGTTTTCCGTTGCTACCTTCACCGAGAATGAAAAGCAGTATCCCGATTCGGTTTCTTCTGCCTTGAACGTGCCGCCGTAACACTGAAGGACCTTTTTCATCAGCGTGAACCCGAGTTCTTCGGATTTACCGTCGTTCTGCAGAAATCCGTTTACGCTGGACCTGAGTTCATCGTCCGCAATCGTGTCTATGCTCATTTTCAGCGTGTCGCCGTCAAGAACCGTCTGGATGGACATGGTGGAATTTTCCAGGCAGAGCTTTATGGAGTTGATTATCATGCTGTTTATGAACAGGAACAGTACGCCCGGATGAATCGATATGCTCGTGTTTTCTATTCCGGAAGTCTTCAGCTTCATGTGGACATTCTTTTTCTGCGCGGTCGGTTCATGATGTTCCACGCTGTAATTTAGCGTAGATTCAAGGTTTATGGACTGACTTTCCAGGGGATTTCCCGTTTCAAGTATGGTTTCCATTGAAAGCAGGTTGATTCCCTGATCTAGCGCCGCCAGTATGATTTCGCTGGATCTGTCCGCCGCTCCCCTGCGTTCGTTCTGCTGCATCCAGACAAGGTTTTTCACTGAATTCTGGGACGTAATCAGTAGTCTGTCAACGGTTCGCCTCAGGTTCAGGTTTTCGTTCAGTATCCTGTTTGCATTTTCCCTTTCCTTGACGCTCCGTTCCAATATGGATATCCGGAGCCTGTAACGTTTTGCAGTGATTGCCAGTGCAGGAATGGTCATGAAAAGGAAGGTTATGTTTTCCGGCATGAAGAACTTGAAGTCCTCAATCTTCAGTGCGGTACCTGTAAGCGTTCCCGCGAAATTCACAATCCTGATTATTATGTATGCCGAAAGTGCAAGCGCCCATGCATCGAGTATGGTGTAGGATGTCCGCCTTCCTTTTTTCAGGTTTATCGCCCAGAGCAGCATCAGGTTTATGCAGCAGAGGATTGAACCGAGGCTTACGACGATATAGAGGACCTTTGGCGCAATCTTTGCTACGACCAGAATCAGGCCGACAGCTATTATTGAAACGTTCGTGTAAAAGACCGCTATGTTGCCCTTCTTGTCCTTTTCGCTCCTTATTATGTACAGGAAAAGCAGCGTGCTTATGAGCGAGTTTGCAAGTATGATTATGTAGTCCGGGATGAAAAGCGGGGACGTGTTTTTTATCAGGCTGATTGAGTTGGTCGGACCTACTCCCCTGAAACAGATTGTCAGCACGTACAGTATGCCGGTCATTATGCCTATGAAAACGTAAAGCCTGTCCTTGATGTAGATTCCCAGAAAAATCAGGAGCAGGAAGAGTGCTACGGAAAGTCCTATGAAAAACGAATTCAATATGATGAATACGTGCTCGTCGTGATTGAAAGCATTGGATGGAAGCAGTTTCAGCGATACCGAAGAACCGTTGTAGGAAACCATCTTTATCCTTATGCGGTGGATTTCTTCCATTGGAAATTCGGATTCATCGATGAATATGCTTGGAATCCAGGTTAAGCGGGTAATCTTTTCGCTGTCCAGACTCGTGCCCGTCCTTCCGATTGAAATCCATCTGTCTTCCGCGGAATCGTATCTGTATGCTTCGGCGAAATTGAATCGTTTGAGTCCGAATCCAAGGTTGTAGTAGCGTCCGTCGTCTTCCTGCGTGTCGGGGAATTCCACGTTTATCCAGAGTACACCGGAGTAGAATCCGGGGTTGAAATCCTGTTCCGCTTCCGTGAATTCGTCGATGTTCAGGTCGGTACAGGCGATTGTGGCGTCCGGGTCTATGAAATACTTTACGTCTATGGGGATGACCTTGTCCCGCGGCGTGGGAAAGTCGTCAATGTCCGTCAGGTCTCCGTATGAACTTATGTAGGTCCCTTCTGAAAAAATCGGTGAGCATGAAAAAAGGCACGTTAAAAGGATGGCCAACGGCTTAAAATACTTTTGGAACTGCATGTTTAGATTATACCCTAAGCCGGAATAAATTACAAAAGGAAATGCGGGGTATAAGGGGAAAATCAGTCGATTTTGGGCGAAAAAATGCATTGGGTATACCATGTTTGCAGTATGAATATACCTAAAATTGGGTAGATTATCTGGATTGCGGGATTGGGTATGCTGATTTATATTTTGACGCAGGATTGGAGATGATAAATATAGATGGATTTCTAAAAGATGTGCGTGAGTCCTGATTTTTCGGGATTGCACTTGGAAATGCAGGTCGGGATTTTACCGCTCCTTTAAGGCGTTTCCGTTTTTGGGGATTCGAATCCACCGGGGACGAATTAATCCTGCCGTTTTCCTGATGGAACCAAGGAAACACTGGAAGCTGATTTCAGCGGTTTTCCGAACAAAACCGTCAAAGGCTTTGTAAGAACGTCTGGGCTTGCTTAAAAGTTTGGACGTTTTTTTTTACCTTTTTTTTCTATGTCACTAAAGCCATTTGTGCAGTGGGGAGCGATTTTACAATTGTTTTGGAGTTTTGCTGTTTATTCCCGTAGGGGAAAATGGGAGCCTTTGCGACCAAAGCGAAACTCCTGAGCAAGTGTCAGCTTGCGACTGGTTCCCCATAGATGCTTTGGTTTTCATGCTGAGTCTCTGACAAATAAGCTGAATTCTTGATTATTTTGTATAAATATGCAATACTCTCTTGATTTTGTTTGCACGGATTAAAGTCGCCTTGGAT
>CACYBG010000233.1 GCA_902772605.1 uncultured Spirochaetaceae bacterium | reverse complement strand
CTCCGCTCCCTCGGGATTTTTCCGTATTTCCTCAAGGACAGACTTTTCCTTCTTGAGGTAGTTTGAAATCAGGTCATGGATCGGCTTGGATAGTTCCAAGAATTCCGCTTTACGTTCCGTCTGAGCACCGGCCATTACATTCCTCCAAATTTTTTAAGCATGGCGGAAGCATGTTCAAGAGAAGCCTCCGATGAAGCGTCACAGGAAAGCATTCGGGCGATTTCCTTCACCCTTTCGCTTCCTTCAACAGGGAAAACACGGGTTGAGGTAGAGCTTCCATCCACACCTTTTTGAATCTTTATCTGATTATCGGCATAAACGGCTATGCTCGCCAAGTGCGTAATGCATAAAATCTGCCTTCCTGACGCAAGTTTTTTCATGTGTTCACCGACAGAGACAGCCACTTCGCCACCGATTCCGGTATCTATCTCATCGAAGACCAGCGTACCGACCGTATCCGCCCCGGAAAGAACAGTCTTCATTGCAAGCATTACACGGCTCAATTCACCGCCGGACGCAATCCTTGCAAGGCTCTGAAGCGGAGACCCTGGATTTGCGCTTATGAGGAACTCTATGTCGTCCATTCCGTACGGTCCGCACTTCTGGGTCATGCGGTCCCCGTCCTTTTCGGAAAGGTTTACGCGGAACCTGGTATCCTTCATGCCAAGCTTGTGTAGGATGTCCTCGATGGCCAGAGACATCCTTTCAGACGCAGACGCCCTCTTTGAGCTTATCTGCCTGGCTGCAACATAAACGGCCTTTTCAGCCTCGGATATGGCCTTTTCAAGGGTCTCCCTGTCCTGGCACGAATCGTTGAGGGTTGCAATCTCTTCCTGAGCCTTCTCCATATAGTCGAGCACTTCCGAAACCGGCGCCCTGGAAGACGATGCATACTTTTTCTTCAGCCTGTTGATGAGTTCAAGCCTGTCCTGCACCTGAGCGAGATGTTCAGGATCGAAAACCAGAGACTGCCTGTAGGACTTGAATTCCCGGCTTATGTCCTCCAGCTCGTAGAACGCAGACTGAACCCTTCCGTCCAGAGGTTCAAGTTCCCTGTCCATGGCCGATGCATGGGAAACCGTACCTCCAAGCCTGTGAAGGGTAGAAAGCAGTCCCTGTCCATCTCCGGAATCGTCGCCTTCAAGAAGTCCGCAGACCTCCTCTATGTCGCTGAAAAGCTTTTCGTACGAAGAAAGCCTGTTTTCCTCGGCTTCAAGCTCCTCGTCCTCACCGGGCTTAAGTTTTGCGGCCGTTATCTCATCCACTGCAAA
Organism: uncultured Spirochaetaceae bacterium; assembly: GCA_902772605.1. Lineage (GTDB taxonomy): Bacteria > Spirochaetota > Spirochaetia > Treponematales > Treponemataceae > Treponema_D. The sequence continues at coordinate 4,860 of CACYBG010000233.1, read as the reverse complement.
GGAAAGCATTTCCATGCGGTTTCTGCGCTCGTCCTCGTTCGTATTGACCGAATCAAGTAGCCTTCGCTTTTCGACCAGATCGGAATACAGGGCCGTAAAATCCTTCACCTCATCGACTATGTCGGCATAAATGTCAAGGTAACGCCTGTGTTCGGAGACCTTCATGAGGGACTGCTGTTCGTGCTGTCCGTGCATGTCCACAAGATATGATGAAAAATCAAGCAGGTCTGCCTTGGTGACGGGTATTCCCCCTATCCATGCAGACGACTTTCCGCTGTCCCGAATCAGCCTTCTGACAAGGACCCTTCCGTCCTCCGCCTCGATGCCGTGCTCTTCAAGCCATGAAAATGCGGAACCGTGCTCTAGCCTGAACGTACCGCACACCTGAGCTTCGCTTGTACCCGTACGTATCTGTTCCACGCCGGCCCTTCCGCCAAGGAGGAACGCAAGGCTTCCGATGAGAATGGATTTTCCAGCTCCGGTTTCTCCGCTCAAAACGGTAAAGCCCTCGGAGAATTCAACATGGGCGCTGTCGATGAGCGCAAAATTCCTTATATCCAGTTCCTCAAGCACGTGGACCTCCCGACCAGTTCAACTTGCTCTGCAGTGCCGAATAGAATTTGTCAAGGGAGCCGCCAAGCAGCTTGACCCTGTAGTTCGGTATGCCTAGAATCACCGTATCATTTTCCTTAAGTTCAAAATTTATCTGTCCGTCAGCCATAAGCCCTATTTTGGCCCGTGAAGGAAGCACCCTTACCGAAAGCGTCCCGTCGGCGGAAAATACAAGGGGTCTTGCAGAAAGGCTGAACGAACTGATGGGCGTAAGGACGAGAGCCTTAAGTCCAGGCGACATTATGGGTCCTCCTGCAGCCGCCGAATATGCGGTGGAACCGGTTGCAGTCGCCACTATTATTCCGTTCGCCTTGAAAGGTCCCAGGTTCGACCCGCTGTAGGAAACGTCCAGGTTTATGAGTCTGGATGCGGCCTCGCTTGAAACGGTCATGTCGTTCAATCCGCAGCAAGAGAATACTTCCCGTCCCTCGCGCATGACGGAGCATGTGACCATGAATCTGGAAAGGCACGGAAGCTTTCCGTCCAGGTATTCCTCCAGGGGCTTCCTCCATCCGTTCTTCTGTATGCTGGCAAGAAAGCCGAATTCCCCAAGGTTTACGGCAAAGACCGGTATTCCAAGCGGTGCACATCCCCGCGACACGAAAAGGACGGTTCCGTCCCCTCCAAGGCTCACGGCAAGATCCATACCCTCGAACACAGCCTCTACGCCGTTTTTCAAGGCTTCCTGACCGTCGTATGAAAATATGCCGACAGTCCATCCCCTTTCTTCCAGAAATGAAGAGATCTGTGAAGCCATGTCGGTAGATTCGGTCTTAAATGAGTTTACAACCAGAATGCACTTGCTCAATCTAACATCCTTGGACGAACCGTTACGGCAGTGAAGCCAGAATCTTAACTATTTTTTCCGCATCCTTCTTTCCCAGCCGCGGATAAAGCGGAAAAAGCGCACACCGCATGAAAAGCGAGTTCGCACATATGCATCTTGGCGCGAATTCCTCGTTGTGCAGGGCGATTATGGAACGCTCGAATGCCGGACTGACTTCAACGCCCTTTTTCTGTGCATAGGCCTTCACGTCCTTGAATCCCGTGTTCAGCACAAGGGGAAAGGAATAGATCGTTGAACCGTAATCCGGAGCACGCACGAAGGTCTTGTGCCTTCCCGACATTATGGCCCTGGTGAAAAGTGCATAAATCGACTTACGGGACTCCTCGTTCCTGCGGAATTCCTTGAGTTCGACAAGGGCGAGCGAAGCGTTCATGTCCGGCATTATGTCCGTGGATGGGGCCGCATCGGTATACTTCTTGAGAGCAGACCAATCCTTCCTTGTAGGTGCGAAAACGACGGCTCCTCCTCCGGCTGTTATTATGTCCCTGTCCTCCATGCCGATTATGGCATATGAACCGTACATTCCGGCAACCTTACCCTTCGGTTCGGGAGACTCTTCTTCCGTTCCCTCCGCAGCCTTTGCGCTTTCCTTTCCTTCTTCCGCCTCATCTTCAGGATAGTGAGCCAAAACGGACTGGGAAACATCCTCTATGACGGGTATTTCAAGTGCAAGGTATGACTTTATGTCCGGCAGTATCCCCATGGTTTCCGTAAGCACAAGAACCCTTCCTCCGTCCTGGATTCCGGCTTCAACGTTCGCCGCCGGTACAAGGCCAGTCTCCTCCTCAACGTCAAGGACAAGAGGCTCAAAGCCCATGCGCTTTACGGCTACCATCTGCCACTCGGGGGAAAGGGCTCCAAGCATGACTTTGGATCCCTCCGGTATTTCAAGTGCCTTCAGTGCATATTCCAGAGCGATTGACGGGCTTCTGAACGCCACTGCACCGTCGCATCCGGTCTTTTCCTTTACCGTCTGTACGAGTCTGGTACACATTTCTCCGGGGCCGAGCTTTTCATCGACCATGCACGTGAGGACCGCTTCCATTTCCTTTCTGCGGATTGTGGAACTGTATGTCTCTATCATTTTTCAAAACCTGTTTTTTTTCATTGTCGGGAACAAAAAAATCCCGCTGAATTCCTGTATTTCACGGATGAAGCGACAAGCAGAACGTTTCCTGAATCGAAATACGATGCTTTCGGAACAAAAAAAGGCCGTCAAAACGAAGCCGGACCTTTCAAAGAGCATGAATTACGTTGCTTGCACCCATCGAAAAGCCGTAGGGAACATCCAGAATCATCCGGAGCGTTCCTGCGGACAAATCCAATTGGAATGGGAGGCGGATGAAGCGGTCATGAAGGTACGACCGACTCAAATCCGCCTAAAATCCAAGGCCCTTCCCCATGCATGCGGAGAAAGGCGATGAATCATGCACCCGGCTCCAAAATCTTCTGGAGTTCGTTTGCATTGAACATCTTGCGGGTATCAAGGATGATGAGGTATGCAGTCTCCTGACGTACGACACCTTCGATGTATTCCGTACCGATTCCGCTAAGCATCTGTGGCGGAGGCTTTATGTCTCCCCTTTCCACCTGAACGACCCTGTTGATCCGGTCGATGATGATGCCTATCTTGTTTCCCTCGATGTCAAGGATTATGAATCCACCCTCGTCCTCTTCATAGTCGTCGGATTCGCTCTCTGCACGCTTCTGGATGTGGAACCTCTTGTGGAGGTTGATGATGGGGATGATCTCTCCTCGAAGGTTGATGATTCCCTCGACATAATAAGGCGCGTTCGGAATCGGTCTGACGGCCTGAACCTTGACAATCTCCTTTACGTCCATAATGTCCACGCCATACAGCTCGTCTCCAAGCTGAAATGTTACCAACTGATACTGACTGATCTCATCGGCCATAGCTGACTCCCAAAACTGAAATGCAGCCGCGACGGAAACACGGCTTTACATACATTTTACACCATGAATCGATTCTAGGCAACAACTAAGGTCAACAGATTTTCCCATAAAAATTTCACCGGACAGCCGATGTCAGGCAGACATTCCGCATCAATCGACGATTACAAGCGAAAGTGCAATCACCCTGGATATGCCCATGCCGCGAAGGATTTCCGCACACGAATCGACCGTCGCTCCGGTAGTTATGACGTCATCCATTATGACTGCGGTTTCAGGAACGAAGCCCTTTTTTCCGCGGAACCTCTGAGACCACGATTCCAGTTCCGATGAAAAATCGGCGGATCTTCCATACGAACTTTTCCTTGCACCCAGCCTTCCGGCCCTGTCCAGCTTCTTCTGCTGACTTACGGAAAACCTGCGAAGGAGCCTAAGGACCGGATATCCGCGGCATTTTCCAAGGATTCTGCACACTTCGTCCATCTGATCCCACCCCTTCCTTCTGATTTTCCCGGGTCTTGGCGGAACAGGAACGAGCACGAACGGACCTTCCGACTCCGAGAGCCTTTTCAGGCCCGCATCCATGACATCTGCAAATACCGGTGAAAGGGACCTTCTGTTTCCGACCTTCCACTGATATATGAGCCTCTTTATCCACAGACGGTAGGGAAAAAGCGGAAAAACCCTGTCAAGATGGGAAAATCCGTTTTCCGAGCGGCACTTCATGCACGTTCCTGATTCGCTGAGAAGCTCCCTGCCGCACACCGTACACCTTCTTGAAAAATCGACCTCGAAGCGTCCGAGTCGGCTTTCAAGGCATCCGGCGCACAGCGGATTTCCTGCACAGGTCCTGTTGCAGCACAGGCACCTCTCCCTTGCGAACGAAAGCGACATCAGTGTGCGTAAACCGCCGTAGACGAGCCTGCATCCATCGTAAAGGCCGGATGCGGAACCGTGGATGCGTACGAAACGACCGTTCTCATTCCTGCATTCTAATTTCTTCATATCTAATGATATAATATTCCGCGAAAATCAGAATCAGCACGAAAAAGACTTTTTTTTCAGCCGTTTCCTTAAAAAATTTAAATAAAGGGCGTTACTTTTCAATAATAACATTGTTTTTTTTGTGAAAATGTCATATCATTTTCATTATGGGGGGAAACCTATGCCTCTGCCAATTCCGGCTTGATGCAGGCCTTCCCTAAGGAGGAATTCATGAAACAAAAAAAGATACTTGCGTCAGCAGTCGCTGCACTCCTTTTCGTTTCCGGACTGTCCGCAACTCCGGACGCCACTCTTTCAGAAGAAAAAAAAGCGGAAATATCCGAGGGGCTCAAGGATTTTTCAAGTGCACTCCTTGTTTCCGTGCCTAATGCAAGCACACAGCAGAACGTATGGGCGGATGCCTACATCGGAAACCTTTACCCGAGCATATTCCCGCATTTCGGATTTGGATTCACACTGGGCGGAACCTACCTTGACACGAGCGG
>CACYBG010000232.1 GCA_902772605.1 uncultured Spirochaetaceae bacterium | reverse complement strand
GTCAGAAGCGTAAGTGGAACGGAATACATCATCATCATGACGACGGTTCCAATAAGCATGAGTACACCAGAAAAAAGTGATGAAAGCGACTGGCTTATTACGTTCGAAACGTTTTCCGCATCACTGCTCATCCTGCTCATGAGGTCGCCGTGTGAATGTCCGTCGATGTAGGATATCGGTAGATTGACGGTCTTTTCAAAAAGGTCGAACCTGAGTTTCTTCACGACATGCTGTGAAAGCCGCCCCGAAAGGAATCCCTGAAGCAGTGACGCAAACGCATGTACAAGATAAAGTCCGAGCATGAATGCCAGAAGTCCCGGAATCGCATCGAATTTTCCGCTTACTATTCCATCGATTGCACGGGCCTGCATTGACGGAGCAAGTACCGACACGACCACTGCCGCCACAACCACCAGGGACAGGAAAACTATATAGCGGATTTCGCTTTTAAAATATGAAAACAGTCTTCCAAGGGTTTTTCGTCCGTTCTTCGGTTTTTCAACCGGACGTCCCATGCCTCCACGACCGGGTCTTCTGAATCCGTTTTCTACGGTACTGGATGTCTGTCCGCTCATCTTGCACCTCCATCGACATTGACCTTGAGCTGGGATTCATAGATGTCCCTGTAAACCGGGCTTGTCTCCATCAGCTGATTGTGAGTTCCGCATGCACATACGGTTCCATCGTCCAATACTGCAATCCTGTCGGCATCCTTTACCGAAGCGATTCTCTGTGCAACGATTATCTTCGTAACGCCCGAACGGTATTTTTTAAGTCCGTCGTAGAGTGCCGCCTCGGTCCTAAGGTCCAGAGCTGACGTTGAATCGTCGAAAATCAGTATGCCGCTCTTTTTTATCAGTGCACGGCTGATTGCAATCCTCTGTCTCTGTCCGCCCGAAAGACTCATTCCGCCTTCCGCAACTGCAGTGTCGTATCCGTCTTTCTGCTGCATTATGAAATCGTGCGCCTGTGCAACCTTTGCGGCTTCAAAAACCTCTTCGTCGCTTGCACCGGGTTTTCCTATCGAAATGTTTTCCTTTATGGTCGTGCTGAAAAGTTCGCTCTTCTGAAGGCAGATTGAAACCTTTTCCCTGAGCGCATTGAGATTGTATTTTCTGACATCCACCCCGTCCACTTCGACGCATCCTGAAGTACAGTCGTAAAAGCGTGCAATCAGATTCAGGAGGCTTGTCTTTCCCGAACCGGTCGAGCCGATTATAGCAAAAGTTTCCCCCGGCTTGATTTCAAGGTTTATGTCGTGAAGGACAGGATTTGCACCTCCGTCGTACTGGAAGCCCACGTTTTTGAAAGATATGGACCCGAGTTCCGATGAACCAGATTTTTCAAGTCCGCCGTCCGCTATCGTCGATTCGGCCTTTATGACTTCCGAAAGCCTTTTTGCAGAGACCGTTCCCCTTGAGAGTGTCTGGAAAATCATTGCGAGCATCATCATTCCGTTAAGAATCTGCGATATGTAGGTGATTGCCGCCATTACCGAACCGGGAGCCATATCGCCCTTCTGCACGCCTTTTGAGCCGACGAAAATTATTCCGACAACAGCCAGATTCAGGACTATGTTCATGACAGGGCGCAAAAAGGAAAGCAGCATCTGAACCTTGAACTGAGTGTCCACCAGATGTTCGTTCGCCCTTGAGAATTTTTCTGTCTCGGTCTTTTCCTGAACGAAAGCCTTGACCACGCGGATTCCGTTTACGTTTTCCTGCATGATTGAATTGAGCCTGTCCAAAGCTTTCTGAAGCACCAGAAACAGAGGATTAGTCTTCCACACGATGAACACTACGTCAAGGATAATCAACGGAAATGCACATGCAACGATTACGCCGAACGACATGTCAAGTGAAAGCAGTGCCGAAGTTCCACCGATGAAAAACATTATGCACCGGACGAATCCGCGTATCATCTGCTTGCAAAGTCCCTGAACCTGACTTACATCGCTCGTAATCCTGGTGACAAGGGAGCCGGTGGAAAACCTGTCGGTCTGTGAAAATGAAAAGTGCATGATTTTCTTGAAGCAGGATTTCCTCAGGTCGTTGCCAAGGTTTTCACCCGTTATGTTTGCAAACACGCCTGAAAGTATTCCGCAGAGTCCACCGCATACGACGACCAGAATCATCCTGATTCCGATGCTGATGACAAGGGAAACGTCCGTTCCCAATATTCCTTCATCGACTATGCGGGCCATGAGCTTGGGCTGCATCAAATCGACATAAACCTCCGCAATCATGAATGCTGCGGACAGGACGGCGAAATACCAGTACTTCGCCATATATCTGAACATGGTCTTCATGAAAAAATGATAACCGATTTTTCAGATTTTTTCCATGAACAGACAACTCATTTTCATAAAAACATAGGTTTACATGGGCGACAACCATTTTTTTTAAGCTTAGAGAGAGGAGGATTTTCAGGAGAAGATTTTACTGTCTTGTGAACGCAAGCGTGTATGTTCCGGTATTTCCGAACGGGGTTTTGTGATTGTCGGAATACAGGGCGGTGCATTTTACGTCCATTTCCAGAGTGCCGTATCCATCGCTCAGTTTTCCCTCGAGTTTTTTTCCGTAGAAATCTGCCGTAATCAGCTTTGCGTCCAAATCGATTCTGCTTGTTCCCCAGAAAGCGTTGAAGTGGTCGGCATCAGAATTTCCCGATGCATCCTTATGGAAGAATTTGAACCACGAAGGATTCTGGGTTCCCGGTATGACAGTCCCTGAATTGAGTTTCTGAGTGCAGGACATTATCTTTATGAAAGTCTCGTATCTGCTGCTGAAATTTGAAAGGACATCGTTTCCCTCATCATCCACGGCGGCGGTCAGTTTGTAATGCATGCTCCACTTTGCCGTATATGTTGCAGTATCCTCAGTAAATTTCTTCGGCAGGCTTTCCGATTTTTCGTTGCGCATCCATCCCTTGAAATCCCAACATGCTCTGGTCGGATTCTGGAATGAAGGAAGATTCTCTCCGCAAAGTCCGGTAAGTTCAAGCGTCGTTCCGTCTGAAAAGCTTCCTCCACCGGCATCAAGGATTATCCTGCAGCGGTTCCGAACGTAATAGAATTTTACGACAGAGTTTCCATCGGAAGAAAGCACTGTGTTTTCCACCCTGTCGAATGTAAATCCGGATTCAGTCTTTCCGTCCTTTTCCTTGAACCT
>CACYBG010000231.1 GCA_902772605.1 uncultured Spirochaetaceae bacterium | reverse complement strand
ATTCTGCGTATTCGTAGGTCCTTCTGGCTGTGGAAAGTCAACGACTCTCCGCATGGTCGCAGGTCTGGAAGACATTTCCGAAGGTGAACTTTACATCGACGGAGACCTGATGAATGATGTTCCTCCAAAGGACAGAAACATCGCAATGGTATTCCAGAACTATGCTCTCTATCCGCACATGTCAGTTTATGACAACATGGCTTTCGGTCTTAAGATCCGCAAGATGGACAAAAGCGAAATCCAGCGTCGTGTCGATGAGGCAGCAAAGATCCTCGGTTTGGCCCAGTACTTGGATCGCAAACCAAAGGCTCTTTCCGGAGGACAGCGCCAGCGTGTAGCAGTTGGCCGTGCAATCGTCCGCGAACCAAAAGTCTTCCTTTTTGACGAACCTCTTTCAAACCTCGATGCAAAGCTCCGTGTAACAATGCGCGGTGAAATTTCAGCCTTGCACCAGAGACTCCAGGCCACAATGATTTACGTTACCCACGACCAGATCGAAGCTATGACCATGGGTACAAAGATCGTTGTTATGAAGGACGGACACGTTCAGCAGATTGGAGAACCGTTGTACCTGTACAACCATCCGATCAACAAGTTCGTCGCCGGATTCATTGGTTCACCGCCAATGAACTTCATGACCGTAACTGTAAAGAAGGAAGGAGACAAGATTGTTGTCGATGAAGGCTCATTCACACTCGTTCCGACTTCAGAACAGCAGGAAGCGCTCAAGGAATATGTAGGAAAGGAAGTATACTTCGGTGTACGCCCAGAAGACCTCACATATCAGGCAGAGGCTACCGGCGAAAACATCATGCAGATGAAGGTCACCAACAAGGAACCTTTGGGAGCAGAAACCCACTTGTTCCTGGCGACAAAGGGCCAGCAGGTCATTGCCCGCGTTCAGGCTTCTACAAAAGAAAGCTTCAAGCTTGGCGAAACCGTAAGTTTCAAACCTACCATGGAAAGGTGCAAGTTCTTCGCAAAGAATCCAGAGGATTTGGACGAAGAGCTCAATATCTGCGAAAAGATTGAAGCACCATGGCTGGTGAATCCGCTTACTGGAAAGGTTGGCTACGACAAGGTAACTCTTGACCGTGGAATCGATCCAGCAGAGGCAAAGAAACTGGCTAAAGCTGCAAAGAAGGCTTCAAAAGCCAAATAAATCGGGTTGAACCGATGAAGCGCCACTGATTTTTTCGGTGGCGTTTTTTTTTGCAGCACAGCTCCGAACGACCTTCAAAAACAAAACAATCCGTTTTCGGATTATTCAGCGTTTTCCTTACGACCCCTTCAATCTATGCCGATAATCATATAGGTTAAATGTCGAGTTTTGCAATTTATTGAATAATCTGAAAACAGGCATTGTCTGGTAAATGCAAAACTCGACATTTTTCCATTCTATGCCAATAAAGCCGTCCAATGTCGAGTTTTGAGTTTGTCAATTATGGCAAAAACTGTCGGAATCGTGGTTCTGACATAAAATCGCCTGTGCAGTGCACATTGCGATATTTGGGGCAGGTTCACGACGGGAGGCCGTTTTTGATATGAATTTTAATTTTCAAAACTCTACATTCGACCCATATAGAATTTCAGTGGGGAAATGAACTTGATAAAGAACAAATGCATCGTACTATACAAGAAGGACGCCGCCGTTGTCTGCGGTGAACCAGCAAACGGAAAATTTCCAATACAGTTCAGGACTTTTACGGGAAAAAAGGAAAGCCTTTCTACCCTCAGCGTCCGTGAAAAGGATGTCATAGCATTGAGCGAAGGCCCGGCAAGCCTTGAAGAAGTGCTTGAAAAGGCGGAAAAGCTCGCTCCGTCGGAAGACTGTCAGTTCAAGTTCGAAGATGAGAACGAAATCTTCAATCAGATAAAGGAAACCTATGAACTTCTGGTTTCAGACGAAGAGACCTCATCCGCACCGATGGATTTTGAAGAACTTGCAGGACTCTTTCACGGGGGCATGGAAGCGTCGGAATCTTTCATGCTTTACACGGCACTTAAAAACACGGTCTTTTTCAGCATGAGTGCAAAGGATTTCAACGAAGGAAAACTCATTTTCACGCCCAGACCGCAGGAAGAAATCGACTCCATCATCAGAAAGGCGGAAGAAAAGAATCGGGATGCCGAACTCAGGACGGGATTCCTTTCACGCCTGAAAAAAAGAGAGCTTCTTCCGGAAGATGCAAAATTCATGGGCGACGTGGAGGCTTTTGCACTTGGGACGGCAGACAAAAGCAAGACCCTGCACGACGGACATTTCAAGGAAACACAGGAGATGGCGCACAGACTCCTTCTGGAAACGGGAATATGGCCCATAACGAAAAACCCCTACCCTACGCGCTGGGGACTTTCGACCAAATCTTCAAGCCACGGACTTTCAACTCCTCCAGACGAAGAGCGGACCACGGTTCAGGGCGTATCGTATGCAATAGACAACGCTTGGTCCAACGACCCGGACGATGCGGTTGCATTTGACGGAACCTACCTTTGGGTGCACATAGCCGACCCTGCAAGTACGGTCATGCCGGACGACAGCGTGGACAAAAGTGCCAGGGAAAGGGGTGCAACTCTCTACATACCGGAAGGTGCCGCAAGGATGCTTGCAGAAAATGCACTGGAAGATTACGCACTCGGACTCACGGAAACAAGCCGCGCACTTTCATTCAGGCTCAAGCTCGATTCGGAGGGCGACATAGAGGAATGTTCCGTAATCAAGACCCTTGTAAAGGTCAAGAGACTCACCTACGAACAGGCCGATGAACTCAAGGATGCTCCGGAACTGAAACCGCTTTTCGAGATTGCAGAACGGAATTCGATAAGGCGAAAAAAAAGGGGGGCCGTACAGATTTCCATGCCTGAAGTCCACATCACGGTCGATCCGGAGACCAAAAAGGTTTCCATATCTCCGTCACCCCACCCGGACAGCGCAGAAATGGTCAGGGAAATGATGGTCCTTGCCGGTGAAGGAGCCGCAAAATTTGCATTCCAGAACGGAATCCCCTTCCCCTACGTAAGTCAGGACCAGCCGACCATACCGCAGGATCTTCCCGATGGACTTGCAGGACAGTACAGGCTCCGAAGATGCATGCACAAGAGGAACGTAGGCGTAACGCCATCAATGCACTGGGGGCTTGGAATCGGAATGTACACCCAGGTGACAAGCCCGCTCAGACGTTACGGCGACCTGATTGCACACATACAGCTCAGGGCTTTTCTGGACGGAAGACCCATGCTCGACAAGGACACTATGCTTTTGAGGGTTTCGGCGGGAGAGGAAAGCGCACAGGCGGCACACAAGGCTGAAAGGAAGAGCAACACGCACTGGACGCTGGTTTACCTTCTGCAGAATCCCGATTGGACCGGAGAAGCAATCTGCATAGACAACACCCAGAAAGTACCCATGTTCAGCATTCCTTCACTGGCAATGGAAACGGCCATACCGGTGGACGGAAAGGTGGAACTGAACCAGACCATAAAGGTTAAGGCGGCGAACATAAAGCTTCCTGAACTTACGGTGGATTTTCTCAAGGAAAACTCTTAATAATCCGAAAGCGGATTGTTCAGCGTTTCACCGGAATCGAACAAAAAGGGAGTGAAAATGAAAGGAAGGAAGGCACTGACAACGACGGCGGCAATCATAAGCGGAATACTCACGGTCCTCTATCTGGTTGCAATCATACTGATGGGAAACAAAACCTCCTTTTCAATCGGCGAAGGGGAATCTGCAGTGACGTTCAACTTCAGGCCCCTTACAGTAGGAAGAACCCTGAACTGGATACTGCTTTTTGCTCTCTCGCTTGCAGTTACCGTCGGACTTTTTGCCGATGGATTCAAAAACAGATGGGTGAAAAGCGCATGTGCGGCAATTGCAATCATAATGGCGGTACTGGAACTGATCAATTTTCTGGGGACCGCAACAAGATGCATTCCGGCGGGTAAATGGACGGTAATGTGCACGGTAGACCTTGCGGTATTCATCCTTAGGACAATAGTTGCGATTGCTTCGGGCATCCTTGCGTTCAAGTCATGGAAAAAGAATTCTGCATCAAGCTGATTGAAACGAAAAGGCGTGAAAATCATCGAACGAAAAAAAAAGCATGAAAACAAAAAAAAGCCCGGAATCCTTTACTGAAAAAGAATTTCGGGCTTCATCATTTTAACGCCTCACCGTAAAATTAAGCGGGCAATTCATGAAATCCGTTTCCAAGGAAACACTGAATAATGCTTCCGGCATCAATCAGCGGTTCCCTAAATCCTATTTGATGAGAAGATCGGAGAATGCCTTGAGAGCACCCGACATTTCACCAGAGAGGACGGCAGTTGCAAGCTTCTTTCCGAGCTGAACGCCTTCCTGATCGAAACTGTTGATGTTCCAAAGGAATCCCTGGAACATGACCTTGTTTTCGTAGTGTGCAAGAAGGGCTCCGACGGTCGTTGGATTGACTTCCTTTCCGTAAATCAGGCTGGAAGGTCTTTCTCCGGCAAAGAACTTGTTCGGATTCTCGTCATCCTTTCCAAGTGCAAATGCAACAATCTGGGCCACGACGTTTGCACAGAGCTTTTTCTGGCTTGTAGACCCCTTGATTGTTATGTCGCTTCCCTTCTGATTTTTCTGGAATGCAATGAACTGGAGCGGAATGATGTCCGTTCCCTGATGGAGGAGCTGATAGAACGAGTGCTGTCCGTTTGTTCCCGGTTCTCCGAAAATTACAGGTCCTGTCACATAGTTGATTTTCTTTCCGAAGCGGTTGACGCTCTTTCCGTTTGATTCCATGTCAAGCTGCTGAAGGTGTGCAGGGAACCTTGAAAGTGCCTGTGAATAAGGAAGTATTGCGGTTGACGGAAGGTTCAGTATGTTGCGCTCGAACACGCCGATCAATGCATCCATCAGAGCAGGATTCTTGGTGATGTCCTTTTCGGTTGCAAGCTTGTCCTCTTCAGCGGCTCCCTTCAGGAAGTCAGAGAACACGTCCGGTCCGAATGCCAGGCTCAGGATTGCTCCGCCTACCGCTGACGTTGAAGAATAGCGACCGCCGATGAAATCATCCATGAAGAAAGCCGCCATGTAATCAGGGTTTCCAACGAGAGGAGAAGTTTCGCTCGTTACTGCAATCATGTGCTTTGCAGACTCAAGTCCCTTCCTTTTGAGGTAGTTCTTTACGAATGATTCGTTCGTAAGTGTTTCGAGTGTAGTTCCGCTCTTTGAAACGAGGATGAATATCGTCTTGGAAACGTCGATTGAATCAAGTACGGCGGCTGCATCGTCAGGATCGACGTTTGAAATGAAATGGGCTTCCATCTTGAATTTGTTGTTTGCCTTGGCCCAGTTTTCAAGTGCAAGGTACATGGCGCGAGGTCCCAGGTCGGAACCGCCGATTCCAATCTGACATACCGTGGTGTACTTTTCACCCTTTTCGTTTACAAGTTTTCCGGTGTGTACGGCCGTTGCAAAATCGGCAATCTTCTTCTGCTGCTCGACATAGAAATCACGCTTGTTTACTCCATCCACCACGACGTCATCGCCAAGCTGTCCGCGGGTAAGCTGATGAAGGACCATGCGTTCCTCACCGGTATTCACGATTTCACCGTTATAAAGAGCTTCATACTTTTCCAAAAGCTGGGATTCTTTTACGACTTTCTTGAACGCTGTAATCAACTGACGGTTGACCTTTTTCGCAGCATAATTATAAACCAATCCGCCACCCATCGGGATGGAGAATTCTGCGACGCGCTTAACACCTGCCGCACCGGAGAGAACCTTTGCCAGTGAAACCGAGTCCTTGAATTCCTTCAGTTCCTTGAAGCTGACAAGTTTGTTCAAATTGTTCCAAGAAATTTTAGCCATAAAATGCCTCTGATATAATTTATTGCTATTAATTTAGCAAAAAACGAATAAATATGCTATAATTTTTAATAAGGAAAGTGAAAAATCATCAGCATTTTTTACGCAAAAATTCACCAAAGGAGCAAAAAAATGATTTGGTCAATCATCGTAACGATTCT
>CACYBG010000230.1 GCA_902772605.1 uncultured Spirochaetaceae bacterium | reverse complement strand
GTGTATAATCTTTGATTATGGCAGAACAGACAATTGAAAATGCAAGCCCGGTTGGTCAGCAGATTAACAGTATCGGCGGATCTAAACCCGTATCTTATTTGGTTTTCAACAAGCAGAAAATCAGCCTTGTTGCAAAAATCACCATTGGACGCGAATCCGACAACAACGTCATAATCGACAATAAGCTCGCCAGCCGTCACCACTGCGTAATCCAGAAGATTCAGAACGAATATTTCATCAAGGATGAAGACAGTACGAACGGCACATTCCTCAATGACGCAAGGATACCGTCCGACAAGTGGGTCAAGCTCAACCCAGGCGACAAAATCACCGTCGGAAATTCCAGCATGGTGATTTCGTAATCGGCAGAAGAACGGTTTTCAATGCACTCGGAATTGGAACTGGAGAATCTCCGGAAAAAGCTTGTTTCCATGCGCAATATGGAAAAGCTTCCTTCGGAGGCTGCCGTTTTTGAGCAGCTTGAATCAACCATAAAAATCCTCAAGGGTGAAAGCAAAAAATACAGGCCTCTCGGCAAGGACAAATTTCCGGGGGGACTTCTGGATTTCTGCGGTTCGAAGTGCGACGTGATTGTCGTTCCGGATCTGCATGCCCGACCCGATTTCCTCATGAACCTGATTGATTTCAGACTTAACGGTTCCGACGTCCTGAAACTGCTTGACGAAGGGAGCCTTATGGTCGTCTGTGTCGGCGACGGAGTGCACACCGAGACCCACGGACGCTGCCATGACAGATGGTTGGGTGCATACGAAAAATGGAAGGAAGGTCAGGTCGAAAGTCCCGAAATGGCAGAGGAAATACTTGAGGCGTTCCAGACAATGTTCGTGGTGATGGAACTCAAGAAGAATTTTCCTTCCGGCTTCCACTTTTTGAAGGGAAACCATGAAAACGTTCTGAACAGAAGCGGTGACGGCGACTATGGATTCAGGAAAATCGCAATGGAGGGCCAGATGGTCTATGATTTCCTGGAGTCGCACTATTCCCAGGCAACCGCCTATGTGATTTCCGAATTTGAACGTTCACTTCCAATCGTTGCAATATTCGACAGGTTCGGAATCAGCCACGGAGAACCCTGCCGCTCGTTCGACCGCAAGGACATAATCGATTTCCACCGTCATCCCGAAGTCATCATCGGCTTTACATGGACGGACAACGGAGATGCCCAGGACGGAAGCGTGTTGGAGCAGTTCCACGAATTGAACAGGAAGGGTGATAGGGACAACTGTTTCTGGCTTGGCGGACACAGACCCGTAGCGGGAAAGTATCTTTTGAGGCAGGACGGAGTCTACATACAGATTCACAATCCAAGGGAAATGAACGTAGCCTGGATACATTCGGACGGATCCTTCAGTCTGGAAAGCGACATATTCTCCGTAGAAAGGAAAGGTGACGACTGAAAGTCCAAATCCAAGGTGCGGATTTTTTTAACGGTTTAAGGAAACTTTGGACGGTTCGAATGGGAAACGTTCACTGTTAACCATCTTATAATTGGGGGCTTGTATGGCAAGAATGGGTGGGTCGGATGACAGGACCATCGTAAACAATTCTGAAAGGACTGTCAGAGTAAAGGCTGATGCATCGAATAAGACCGTCGTGTCGGGAAGGTCCGGCAGTTCAACCGGTACCAAGGTTTTGTCCACTGACGCTGAAGCGGTTCCTCAGAAAATCGGAAAGTACATCAAGATAAAGCCTTTGGGTGCGGGTGGAATGGGTGCCGTATACATCGGTGAAGATCCGGAACTCAAGCGCAAGGTGGTCATAAAGACAATGCTCAATGCCACCGAAAAGAGTCGGAATCGTTTTATCCGTGAAGCGGGAATATTGAGCGGCCTTACTTCCCAGAGGATAGTCCGTTTTTACGAGACCATGAGTTTCGGCGACAAGGAGTACGTAGTCCTTGAATACGTCGAGGGAATGGACCTTGGAAAAATCCTTGAAAAGGACGGAAAAATCCCGGCTGAACTTGCACTCTGGATACTCAGGGAAGTCTGCAGGGGACTCAAGCTTGCCCATCATCAGAAGATAGTGCACAGGGACATAAAGCCTGCAAACATACTGATAGAAAAGGGCGCCAACGTAAAGATAGCCGACTTCGGAATTTCCGGGGTCGAATCTACCGATGACGGCAGTTCCGACGGTGACGGAGACAAACAGTCGCCTGAAGCGAAGTCGAAATTGATGTCGAACGTCAAGGTCGTAAACGACAACATAACCGTCGGCGGAAATACCAGCATGGGAACCCTCAGCTACATGGCTCCCGAGCAGATGGAAAACGCCCATAAGGTCGATGTCCGTGCCGACATCTATTCGCTGGGAGTAATGCTTTACGAAATGGTCACCGGACTGAAGCCTTACAGCGAAAAAACGCTTTTGGACCAGCACACGAAGATTCAGGAAGGAAATTACACGAAGCCTTCGAAATTCGTAAAGGGACTTCCCCGCGTGGTCAACAGCATAGTCGACAAGTGCCTGAAATTCGACAGGAACAAGCGTTTTTCTTCGGTCGACAGGATAATCAAGATGATTGACAGGTACCTCAAGGCGTTCAATGAAAGGGACGTCCGTCAGGAACTTGCAAATTCGGTCGTAACATATTCGGACAGGCAGTACAAGTACAGGACCTTAGAATCAAAGAACAAGAAAATCTATAAGATAGCCGCAATTGCAGGTGCTGCCGTTGTCGGAATAATCGGTATTTTCTTCCTTATAAGGGCAGGGTTTTACAGCGGATTCATACAGAAATTCCTTCTGTTCCGCACATATACCCCGGTCACGGTACAGCTGAAGTTCGCATCGACAGACGTTGCCGGTTCCGGATTCACACCAGAGGCATACTTCTACAATTATGATACCGATCCCGAACACTACATGCCGGGCGTTGAAATCTCTAAGGTAATAAATCCGTACGCAAGGATAGAGACGATAAGGGACCGCTCGCACCCGGACGATGAAAGCAAATTCGAATATGTTCCGGTAATGGGCTTTGAAACCGACGAAAAGGATACTTCGGTCAAGAAGACCAAGCAGCTGTTCCTGAAGCCTGGTGATTACAGGGTCAAGGTTTGCATAGGACCGGTAATCGTGTGGCGTACGATAAGGGTCGGTTCGTATACCTGGTGGAACAAGAATCAGAACGGACAGGTGGACGTAACCTTCGACAATTTCATGAACGAGGGTAGGCGCATCAGTTTTGCACGGCCGGTTGTCTATGACAGGAAGACCGGAGAGGAGATAACCGACGATTGCGATTTCGTAATCGACTATACCGGCAAAAACCATGAGCGTACGGAAACCGTGTCAAAGGTCAAGGGAAAGGATAAGCTCAGGGCTGATGACGTTGCAAAGCTGAACAGGGACGACTGGGTGAGCGACGTTTACGGAACCGATGAATTGAAGTGCCCGATAGTCCATGTCTACATAAACTGTCCGGGTTATGAGTCCGAGAAATTCGGCCTTTCGCTCGACTGGTATCAGGACAAGGTCTACATCAATTCGGCCCTGGAAAAGAAGTCTGAAAAGAAAGCTGAAGAGAAGGGGAAATGAACCTCGTCGTACTGACTAAAAATCCTGATTCGTATGCATTCGGAGGATACCTCAGGAAAAAGGGGTACCGTCCGCTTGTGTGCGTCGATTTGGCTTCGGTCCTTGATGTGCATGGAGTAAAACCGGTCGATCTGCTTCTGTGCGATTTCAGGTACTTTGAACTGGAATCCCGGAATCCGTACGAAACGATGCATGAAAAAATCGGCGGAAAGATTCCGTTCGTATTCTACAACGACCCGTTTCCGGAATTCAGACCCGAGGCTTTGAAAGGTCAGTGGCGTTCGACTGTAGTTCAGTATTACGGTTCCGTCTGCGATGAAGTCGATTCGTTTCTTGATACGCTTTCCCGTGCGGTGATAATTGCCAAGGTGAATGCTGATGTGGAGCCTGAAAATCATGCTGATGAAAAGTCTTCGGTGCCTGAAAAACTCCGAGACATGCTTTCGCTTCCGAATTCAAAATTCCGCCTGTTTGAAATCCTTTTTGAGAATCGGGGCGAGCAGGTGGACGGATTGGACTTGTGCCGTAAGCTTTGGAAAAGGTACGATGAACGCGACATGGCCAACCTGTATGCATACATCGCCTTCATCCGAAAAAGAATCGGCGAATTTCCTCATCTGGGAATGTCCGTAAGGAAGTCGGAGAAGGGAAAGTATGTCTTTGAAATAAACCCTGCTGCACTGGAAAAGCTTTGATTCGTGCGGAGAGTGGCGATTCGCTTTCACCGCTTGCAGGCTAGAAATCTTTTAAAAAAGAGGTTCATGACATGAAGAAAACTGGTTTTATGGCGGGATTCGGATATGCGTCCCGATGCGCTCTTGTTGTACTTTCGCTTTTTACGTCCGTCTTTTCCGGATGCAAGTCTGCTCCCAATATAGACCTGACCGACTATTCACCGATGGCGGTCGTTTCAATCTATTCGAATTCATCGGTTCCCTGGTATGACAGGGACGGGGCTAGGAATCCCGACGGAAACACGAACTCCGGCGGACTTGTAACTTCATCCCTGAACAAGGTGATTGAACAGAACAATCCGGAATACATGACGGTGCAGGAAAGGATAGACGGAGCTGCCCGTACTTTTTTGGATGCGCTAGAAGGATGCGGCGTGGAAATCGTGTCCATGGATAAGGTTTCGGAAACCCAGGCCTATAAAAGCGGATACAATCAGTTCATTCAGAAGACGACGACATCAACTCCTGCCGAGGGATACATGGTCCTGGACTACAGCGGAAATTCACGGAACAGGATGATTGCGACCGAAACGGGGGCTTCAGGATCGATTTTTGCGGAATTCATATTCCAGAAGGAAAAGGTTCAGAGCGGACTCCATGACCTGAACGTTGCGGCAAAGGTTACCCTTAAAGTCTATCTTGCGGATTCGGACGGAAAGAAAGCCCTTTACAGGACCTATTCATCGCTTTCCCCAAAATCGGTTCCATTCGACAACGGAAACTGGAGCAGGGCGTCCCTTGTGGAATTTTTCCCGGATGCAATCGAATCGGTCGTAAATCAGTTCATAATGGATTATACGGGATGCAGCGACGGTTCATGTACTGCTAGTTTACCTGAAGATTCTGAAACCCAATCGACTTCGATTTCACCCGACATGTTCCGTCAGAAATCTGATTCTGATTCTGATTCTGATTCCGGGGCGGAATGACTTAGGAAACTGCTGATTAATACACGAGGCATTAATCAGCGGTTCCTTAATCCTGGTTTCTGTTTATGAAATCGAGCTTCAGGTCCTTGAGTTTTTCGCTTATGGAAACCTTGTAGATGTGGGGATTCAGAATCCTCTTGTATGAGTCGTCGAATTCATCCATTTCGGAAATCATCCGTTCGCGGCTGAGCCTTATCTGCCTTTCGTCGGGAATCCTTGGTGAGGTCCTCCTTCCGTTTTCAATCTTCTTTTTAAGCATGGGCTTTACTTCGGCTGCGGCAAACGAAAAATGCCTGTAGTCTATCATCGGGTGGAAATACCTGTATTCGTTTCCGGCTTTCACCTCTTCGCCTTCGAGTGCAAGTATGTCGCCCCTTGCCATTCCGTTTTCGTCGTACAGCCTGTATACGTCCTTTACTCCCGGATTCGTGGCCTTTGAGGGATTGTCGCTGAACTTCATCACCGGCATCATGGTTCCGGTCCGTGCATCAGTTCTTGCGCACATCTTGTAGACCCCGGAAAAGCTCGATTCGCTTCCTCCCGTGACCATGTTCGTTCCGACTCCCCAACTGTCGATGGGTGCTCCGGATGAAACCAGTGCCGAGATTATCTCTTCCGTAAGTTCGTTCGAGACTGTTATGAAAGCGTTTGGAAAACCTGCCGCATCAAGTTCCTTCCTGACTTCGCTCGAAAGGTATGCCATGTCTCCCGAATCAAGGCGGACTCCGAAATTGTGGCCCCGTTCGGAAAGCTTTGCCCCGACCTTTATCGCATTCTTTATCCCCGATTTCAAGGTGTCGTATGTGTCAATCAGGAAAATCGTGTTTTCGGGATAGATGTCTGCATAGGCTTCGAAGGCTTCAAGTTCGCTTGGAAACGACATGACCCAGGAATGCGCCATGGTTCCCGCAACCGGTAT
Source organism: uncultured Spirochaetaceae bacterium (assembly GCA_902772605.1). Taxonomy (GTDB): domain Bacteria; phylum Spirochaetota; class Spirochaetia; order Treponematales; family Treponemataceae; genus Treponema_D. Next base: position 698 of record CACYBG010000230.1, on the reverse strand, counting down.
GCCGTATGTCTTTCCGCCCAGGGTGTTGCTCGTTCCCGATGCACCGCCTATGAATGCCGCCCGTGTAGCCGACATTGCACCGTCCGTTCCCTGTGCCCGCCTGAGTCCGAACTCAAGTATGTCCTTCCTTCCGCTTGCAAGGAAAACTCTTGTTGTCTTTGTTGCAATCAGGCTTTGGAAATTGCACTGGTTCAAGATGAGTCCCTCAAGAATCTGGGCTTCAATCAGGTTCGAATGTATCCTTATGACGGGTTCCTGAGGGAAAATCAGGGAGCCTTCCTCGAATGAATACAGGTCGCCTGAAAAACGGAAGTTTCGGAGGTAGTCCAGAAATCCGTCCTCGAACATTTTCCTTTCGCGTAGGAAATCAAGGTCTTCGTCGCTGAATGAAAAATCCAGTATGTCGTCGATGCAGCTTTCAATCCCTGCGAATACGGAAAATCCGCCGTTGAAAGGATGTTTCCTGAAGAACACGTCGAATACGACCGGACTGTTGAGGCCCTGCTTCCAGAATCCCTGTGCCATGGTGAGTTCGTAGAAATCCGTGAAAAGTCCGCTTTTTGCTTTTTCGCTTCCGTTTGCCATAAAAATCCCCTGCAGTTTCAAAGGTCCAAAAACGTCAGTTGCTCGGCCGCTTGCAGTACTTGAACGTGAACCACGCCCCGAGATACCTGCCTATGAACCTTGATGCGGCCGCC
>CACYBG010000229.1 GCA_902772605.1 uncultured Spirochaetaceae bacterium | reverse complement strand
TTTTTACGTTCGGCTCAGGCTGATTTTTCCATCGGATTAAAGTCGCCGACAGAATCTCCAAGCTCTATCAACTCGCAGTTGGGGATTGCAATGGTCCAGAAATCCTTGACCGGTATGCCCCTGACCCTTGAGATTATGCTGTTGTTCATTGCGCCGTGTCCGACAATCAGAACGTCCTTTCCGTCTTCCAAATCCTTTTTTACGACGGTATTCAGAAAGTCGCCGGTCCGAGAAAAAAGTTCCTCAAGGCTTTCGGCACCCTTTTCTGCGACATAATTTTCGGTATCCTTGAAAAACCTGTAGATGGCCCAATCGGGATGAAGGAAACAGTCTTTTGTCCCCTCGAACTCTCCGAAGCACATTTCAAGCAGACGGCTGTCGGTGATTATCGGGACGTTCCTGTTTTCGAGCAGTATACTTGCAGTTTCCCGGGCACGTGAAAGCGGAGAACAGTAACAGACATCGAAATGTATGCCGGAATATTTTTTTGCAGCCTCCCTGGCCATGCTGCGTCCATCTTCGTTCAGCGGAATGTCCGTTCTTCCCTGCAACCTGAATTCTTCGTTCCAATCGGTTTTTCCATGGCGGATTATGTAAAGCATATTTTCCTCGTCCGGCTGATTATGCCAAAATTTCGCCGTTTTTTCAAATGGGTAAAATCTATTAGGTTCAATTTCTGAGCGGGGTCCTGAAATTATACTGCTTGAATTTTTTGGGGGTCAGGCCGGTTGATTTTTTGAATGCGTTTATGAAATGGCTTTCGGATGAAAAATTCAGATAGTTCGCAATTTCCGATGTCGTATGCTCTGTGAACATCAGGAGGTTTTTCGCCGCATCAAGTTTTTTATCCATTATATATTGCACGATTGTCATTCCGGTTTCCTTGTGGAAAAGTTTTGAAAGGTAGGTTTTGCTCAATCCGGCTTCGTCGGCCAAATCATCAACCTGAATCTTGCAGTGGAGATTGTCGTAGATGTAATCGATGCACCTGGATACGGGCTTTGAATATCTGCGTGCCGTCTTACAGTCCTGCATCCTTTTCACGTACTCTTCGGTCAATTCCACGTGAAGCTCGTTCAGTTCGTCCAGGGAAGAGCACACGTCGATTTTACGGATGTAAAGGTCGCTCAGGTTGTAGGCAGTCTCCATCTCCAGCCCGCCCTCAATGCAGTACCGGGTAATGAATGCAACCGTTATTATCAGGTGATACTTATGGTTTCTGAGGATGTTTCCGCTCAATTTTCCATAACCGGCAACGGCAAGCGGTTGAAAAAGGCGCTTCATTTCCTCCATGTCGCCGTTCTTGATGCTCTGATAAAACGCAATTTCCCTGTCGTACGGCAGATGGTTCTGAGTGTTTTCCCGATTGTAGAATTCGGTTCTGGTCAAATCTTCCTTTATGCCCATCAGGAGCCTCCATGAATCAGTTTATCATGGATTTATCGATTGGGCAAAAAAATCCCCCGTTTCAGTCTGGAGCGATTCAAAGTCCAAAACCGAAGCGGGGGGAGGTGTGTCATGAAAGGTTAAAATCCGGAACAGATCCTGATTTTACCTATTAAACTATTTTACTTCCTCAACGCTCACAGACTCGATTATGACCCTGTGAGAATCGTTAAGCTGAGTTCCGTCAACCGCACCCATTGAGATTGTGAAAATCACTTTCGGATCGGTTTCGTAGTCCATTGAGAAAACATGCTCGAAAGTCTGAGACGCACTGGTTACATCCAGAACAAGAGTGCCGGAATACGGAGTCCAGTCGTTATCTCCCGAACCGTCGCGCTGCAAAGCCCACATTATCTTCCTGTCCTTATCTGATTTTGCGCTTACTTTCACGCGGTAGTTCTTTCCCTTTTCAAGAAGGATGTTGCTCTGCTTGAGCTGAACCATCCAGTCCATGTCTCCGGTTTTGTTGATTGATACGATCGCGGCATTATTGACAGCCTTTACCTCACTGTCAGCATTCTCGTGACTGTAAAGTTCCCATGCAGCCATTCCGTTTTCAAATCCGCCGTTAAGGAGTATCGCATTTTCCTTGAAGCGAACGTTGTCAATGAACACGTCGGCACCGGCAACTGCAGCCTTAAACACAAGGACAGTCTTTATCGGAAGGTCGTTCTTATAGACGAACTCGTAATGATTCGTTTTCTTATCAAGTTTTACGGTCTCCTTGAGTTCTCCAAGCTCAACGTCAATTGAAGAGCCCTTTGAAGCATGTGCATCGAAGCTCAAAATGAATTCCCTGTCTCCAGGAATCGAAAGTCCCTTCTGGGAAACCATAACGGCATCGCTTGCAAAATTTCCCTTCGGACATGAAATCTTCAGTTCCCTGACACCCTTTACGTTGGTTACGGAAACATCGGCTCCGGCATCGTTCGTGATGTCCCAGCTTTCAAGCCTGCCCTTACCCTCCTGGAACTGACCGTTGTGAATCATGTTTCCGTCGGGAAGAAGGGACATTCCGTTTGCAGCCAGATCGACCTCACCGATTTTTTCAAGCTTGATGTTTGAAACGTGGACCGTAGCAAGGCTGTTCTGAGAACCAAGGTTGTACTCCAACCTGGCATCAGCATCGGAATCATCTTTCATGGTGAAGTCCCATGTGAAATGCTGTACGTCCTTATTGACCGTCACCTTGGTATCCGGGAAATAGCGTATCCATCCCCTTTCCGGTGCACTGACGGTTGAAATTATCGTCCTTTCCTCATCGGCACTTGCATCAAACGAATATCTGTAGACGTTTCCCTTAATCATCGGGAACGGTCCCTGCACGACCTGTACGGCATATTCAACCGGACCGTCGGATACTGAATATATGTCAAGGTTTCCGTTGTTGACTTCAAGTCGTCCGTCTCCACCCTGAGCGGTAAGGAACGTCCACTTGTCCTTATCCTCAACTATCATGTTGCCGGCTGCAGAATCCGCAACGACAGCCTTTGACGGTTTTTCGACGTTTTCATCGTATGATTTTTTCTGATAGACCTTTACGTAATCGACGACCATCTGGGCCCTTTCATCAAACGGAGTCGTTTCATCAGGATATCCCGGCCAGTTTCCACCGACTGCAACATTGAAAATCACATAGAACGGCTGATCGAAAGGTGCAGGATATGTAACCTCTCCGAATCCGGGTCTCTTGGTGTACCAATCGTTTATTGTCTTGTATTTGATTCCGTCGCAGTAAAGGCGCATTTCACCGGGTTCCCACTCGACTGCAAAAACATGGAACTCGTCTGCGAAATTGCCCGACGCAAGCTTATAGGTTCCCTGATCCTGTGAATGAGGTTCACCGAAATGAAGCGTTCCGTAGAGAGTGTCCGTCTCATGTCCAAGAACTTCCATGATGTCGATTTCACCGCACTTAGGCCACTGACCGTAGAAACTTTCGTCATCAGGCATCATCCAGAATGCAGGCAGATATCCCTGTCCCGTAGGAACCTTAAGTCTGGCTTCGATGCGTCCATATGTAAACGCATGTTTTCCCTGAGTATTTACGCGTCCCGAAGTATAGGATACGCTTCCGTCGTCATTGATTTTTTTAAGCGGCTGAATTACAAGGAATCCGTCCTTGACGTAGGTATTTTCCTTTGAATCATCATAGGACTGAAGCTCATTGTTGACCCAGCCCGGCTCGTGAAATTCGTAATTCCAGTTTTTCTCGTTCAACCTGTCGCCGTTGAAATCATCGCTCCAAACAAGATCGGCATCAGTATATCCTGATGACTCCTGTCCACCCGCAGCATTCGGTGCAGAAGGTTTTGAACACCCGATCAAAACGGATGCCGACGCCAAAGCCAATGCCGTAAGTCTAAATAACTTCATATTCGCCTCCAAAAACGAATGGGAACATCCAAAAAAGCCGATGCATTTTGGAACGTTCCAATAATCATGATTCTGATTCAACCCGTTTGATAACGCAAGCCGTCAACATCAGACCGACGGTTCCAAAAGACACCCGACCATCACCTGATGCAGCATTATCGCACAAATCCATTATCCGCCCCGATTCCCCTTAAAAATATAAAATTCGTGGCGAAAATTTTATATTCCTGTCATAAATTTACTATTTTTT
>CACYBG010000228.1 GCA_902772605.1 uncultured Spirochaetaceae bacterium | reverse complement strand
GGAACGAAAAAAATCTGCACAAACGTAGTGCGGGCATTCGTAGCGTAGCTTCGAACGAGCCTTTTTTCGGGACGGACACACGCTGGGAGCCTGTTAAAACGTCTTTTGTTGGACTCGACATTTTTACCCCACCAGAATCCGTTCCGCATAAATGATTTTATTTTCACGCTGAAACTCTGTCAATTTCCTAAATATCTTTGACAAATCATAAAATCAGGCTTAGAATTATACATTAGCGGTTTAGTGGGAGGTTACATTTTTATGGAATATTCAGGAAATCTACATGCAGGCAGAAAGACTTTTTTCGTAGCGCCGGACCTTACTCTTTTGCCAGAAATGTATATGGAAGAATACATGACGCATGGATACGAATCCTACATAATAAACGACGACCGCTACTGTCCAATCGACCGTAAGGTAGAGCTCATAATCTCGATGTTTCCGAGCTCAATCTTTTTCTTCTATGTCGATGCAAAGATTGAAGGCCTGGAATGGAGGAAATTCATATACGGACTTCAGCGCGAACATGGAAACGAAGCCCTGTTTGGAGTGCTCTATTCAAAATCGAAGAGCGAAGAAGAAAGGAAGCAGCTTGAAAATTTCTATCTTTTCGACGTAGGCATACAGTGCGGCTGCGTGGGTCTCGATTTCCAACACAAGAAGAATTTCCCGCTCATCGACAACATACTCAAGGCAAACCAGGCGGCAGGAAGACGAAAGGCAATCCGTGCAATATGTTCCGGAGCAAGCGAAGTATCTTTCGTACGCGACAACAAGCAGTACAGGGGAAAAATCTCCGACATAAGCCTGAACCATTTTTCATGCACGCTTTACGACGGTTCCCTTCCGCTCTACAGCAAGATTAAGGACATGATGCTTGTCATCGACGGAGTCCACATACAGACCAACGGTGTCCTGTTGATGCAGAGGAAAATCGGAGAGGATGAAGTCCTGAACGTATTCGTATTTTCAACGAGCGACGGTTCCATGGGACTTGAAGGCGAAAACTTCATCAGGGTTTCGGAAAAAATCTATCAGATAATCAGCACCAAAACCAAGGACGTACTTCACAGGCTGTTCATAACGGCAGGAAAGGAACTTGAAGAATCACTTGCGGCGGAAAAACTGAAAAAGCAGGCAATCCAAAGCGCAAAGGACAAGGCAGAAAAACTTGCAAAGGCTGAACAGCAGAACGAACCGGAGTCCAAGGAGAATTCATAGTCGAAACGGAACTATGTTCAACCGTAAAAAATCCCGCCCCGAAAGATTGGGTTGCAGGATGAAAAAAAACAGAACGTCCAATCGAAAGAAGGCGTACAGTACAAGAAACAAATCCAAGACTCAAGGAACCCCTCATCACCGTCATCCGCATCAATCAGGAGTTTCTTGGGATTTGTCATTTTATTTTTAGGAGAATACCATGGAACTGAAAGGCTCAAAAACAGAAAAGAATTTGCAGGCCGCTTTTGCAGGCGAATCACAGGCCCGCAACAAGTACACTTATTTTGCATCAAAGGCAAAAAAAGACGGATTCAATCAGATTGCAGCAATCTTTGAAGAAACCGCCGAAAACGAAAAGGAGCATGCAAAAATGTGGTTCAAGCTGCTTGAGGGAATCGGCTCAACGGCAGAAAACCTGAAGGCTGCTGCAGACGGAGAGCATTTTGAATGGACCGAAATGTACCCGACATTTGCAAAGGAAGCTCGCGAAGAAGGATTCGAAAGGATTGCAAAGATGTTCGAAGGTGTAGCTGAAATCGAAAAGCACCACGAAGAACGATACAAGAAACTTCTGGCAAACGTTGAAGGCGACCTGGTTTTCTCAAAGGACGGAGACGTAATCTGGCAGTGTGCAAACTGCGGACACATCTGCGTAGGAAAAAAGGCACCGGATGTATGTCCGGTATGCAGCCACCCGCAGAGCTATTTCCAGATTAAGGCTGAAAACTATTAATTCCGGTCGGAAAATCGATTGGCGGAGTCGAAAAACATCATATCATTTCGACTCCGCTCAATGACCACATTTCGGCTTCGCTCAATGACCACATTTCGGCTTCGCTCAATGACCGCATTTCGACTTCGCTCAATGACCGCATTTCGGCTTCGCACGATGCTCGAATCAGTTGAAATATCTTG
>CACYBG010000227.1 GCA_902772605.1 uncultured Spirochaetaceae bacterium | reverse complement strand
CTTTTCACCGTGAAAGTCGGATCCGCCGGTCACGGTCAAATCCAGTTTTGCGGCAAGTTCAACCAGACGCTCGGCTTCGGACACCCTTACTCCGGGATGCCATGCTTCAAGCCCCATCACGCCCTTTTCCTTGATTCCGGTCATAGTTTCTTCCATCTTGCCCCAGGAAACGTACATGGAAAGCGGATGAGCCTGGACTGGAACCCCTCCGGACGACTTTATGGCTTCAACGGCTTCCTCCAGATCGGCCCCTTCCCTTTCGACGTAACATGGACGGCCAACGGCAAAAAAGCGGTCGAATGCAACCTGCCTTTGATTCACGTAGCCCTTTTCAACCATGATCTGTGCAAAATGCGGACGACCGATGTTTTCGGTCTGGAATTTATCGACCATTTCATCGTAGGAAAGCTTTACGTCGTATTCAGAGAGCATCTCTATCATCCTTTTGTTGCGCCTTATCCTTTCCCGATGCAGATTATCCTCGATTTCCTTAAGTTCACGGGAAGTATGCGTAAGTCCAAGCCCCAGAAGATGGAATTCACCGGTCGGCCATCCGATAGTCACCTCAATGCCCGGAACAAACGTGATTCCCTGTTTTCTGGCTTCATCCTGAGCCTCAAAAAGCCCCGAAGTAGTGTCGTGATCAGTAAGGGCCATAACCTCCATTCCCTTGGAAGCCGCCAATTTAAATAAATCAGATGGCGAATATACCCCATCCGATGCAGTAGAATGCGTATGCAAGTCAATCATAATAATTTATGATAGCACATTTAGTTAATTTATGATATAATTCTTCCGATAGTCTAGGAAAACGCTTATTAAGGCGAATGCTGATTCATCATGCATTTTTACGGTGCTTTGCCTGAAAAAAGTCGCAGACTTGCGAAAGACCGTTCGGCCGTCAAGCAGGTCTAAACAGATTGATGATTTAAGAATTAGGAGACGATTTATGCCAAAGGTTTTGTCTTACGCCAAGGGATCCATCATCTTTTTCGAAGGTGATAAGGATGAACGCATTTACATTCTGCAATCTGGCACAGTTATTCTTTCTCAGACCGATTTGGAAACCGGGTCTCATATAAACGAGCTTGTCAATCCGGGTGAGTTCTTCGGAGTCAAAAGCGCACTCGCCCACAAGCCAAAGATGGAAACCGCCAACGTCGTTACGGACGTTCAGGTCATACAGCTGTCGGTACAGGAATTCGAGCAGATAATCGGCAGGAATCAGGAAATGATTCTCAAGATGCTCAGGGTGTTCAGCAAGAACCTCAGGCAGATTCACAAGAAGACCGAAAACGTCCTCAAGAACGATACGTCTGCACTGCCTCCTGAAGTGGGCATGAACATCGTGGCCCAGTGTTTCTTCGATGAACAGAAATACAAGTCCTGCGTCTCAATCTGTGAAAAATTCCTTACGAGATTCCCGAACGCTTCAAATGCAAAGACCATGAAAAAGCTCCTCGACCAGGCTTCACTCCTCTTCCAGCGACAGGGAGCCGGAAAAAGCAGCTATTCCGCAGCAAACACGAACACCGGCATATCCGATGCAGCGCTGAAACAGTTTGAACTCCCGATGTTCGAGCGTTTTTCAAAGACCTACGACGACGGCGATGTCATAATCAGCGAATTTGAGCCTGGAGACTGCTTCTACCTGATTCAGTCCGGACACGTCCAGCTCGAAAAGTGCATAAAGGGTTCCATGAAGAACCTTGACATACTTCGTCCCGGAGAATTCTTCGGTGAAATGGCAATCCTGGACAACTCTCCCAGAAGTGCAACATGCATCGCAAAGGGTCCCGTAAAGTGCCTTGAGTTCAACAAGGAAAATTTCAAGGTACTCATCACCGGAAACCCGCAGATTGCAATAATCCTTCTGAAGCTGTTCTGCAAGAGGGTCTACTCACAGAGGCGCAGATTCGGAATTCTTTGCATCGAAGACCTTCAGGCAAGGCTCGCAGACGTATTCCTCATGTATGACGACATACAGACGATGGAAGACAAGACCGTACCGACCGGACCAAGAAGAAAGTTCCAGCTCACGATAAGCGATGTCGCTCACTGGGCGGGAATCGGACTGGATGTGGCAAAGGAAGAGCTTTCAAAGTACAGTGCAAAGAAGAGGATTGAAATCTACGACGACTACATGATTGTCCTAAACATACAGGAGATGAAGAGAACGGTTGACGCGTATTTTTCAACCCACGATAAAACCGCAGGAATCAGAAAATAATTTTAAAAATCGGTTGACTATTTTCAGCCGATTTTTTAAGATAGTGCATGTGAGGAAAAACGAAAGACAGTTTCGCAAAATCCTCCGGCTGGCAGTCTGAAATCATCCGATTTAAGTCAGCCAATCTTTTCGCCAACTTAGCTCATCCGGTAGAGCAGCTCCCTCGTAAAGAGCAGGTGACCCGTTCAAGTCGGGTAGTTGGCTATAAAACGGTCCGAGCATCCCGGCTATAGACACAGGGATTGTTTCGGATTAAAAATCAAGCATTTTTTTCAAACAGTCCGCCTAAAAGCAAAAAAATCAAGACTCAGATTTATCAGTTCACGTTGGAATTAATGTTCAATTGCTTAAAAAAAATCCATCGCCAATCCTACAGTCGCACGAATCACCTTTTTATCAGTCTGTGGCTTACCTTCATGTTTTCTTCATCGACCGTAAACAGAACCCAATGACCTTCCTTGCAGAGGCTTGGAACGTTCACTTCCTTAAAGCGCTTGAAATCATTCTCCCCGTACACGTGGGAATGTCCTTCAATGACCTGAATCACCCCGTTACTGTAGAACATGTCCAAAAGCAGATCGCTTTCCTTGGTCTCCTGAAGCCCGCAGAACCCCATCAGGACCTCCGAATGAATCGGATAATGGCTTACGACTATCTTTTTGTTTTCGTCCGCCTTCATCGCATCGTCGAGCATCTTCATCTGGGCCTTACCGAGCGAACCTGACGCGGAATCAATGAAATAATAGCTGATTGAACCGATTGTAAAAGTATAGAACGACGCATTCGGATAAACCTTTTCCTTCCACGATTCCCAGCCGCTGTTGTAAAGGTCATGGTTTCCCAGACAGCTGTAGACGTTCTTCACTCCGAGCGACTTCAACTCGTTTTCAAAGCTGACGAACGAATCAAGCTCCTCCGCCCGTCCATGGTCAGCCGTATCGCCCACGTTTATGCACATGTCTATGTCACCCTGCATTCTAACCCATTCAAGGACTTTGCGTGCATTCGAGTCGGCATTTCCGTTTTTCCCGAAATGGATGTCGCTTACCGCAAGCACCCTGTATTTTCTTCCGCCGACAGATGACGAAAGGATTTCCGTGTCGGAATCTGAAACGACTGTCAATGAAGAGGCCCTTTCAGAAACATCATGGGGTCTGTAAAATCCCTCGCCTATTCCGTATTCGCAGGAGGAAACCAGGAAGAGCGACAGGACGCACAGAATCGAAAGCATTTTTCCGACAGCCGATTCCGTCCAAAAACTAGCGTTTCTCTTTTCCAAACGTGTACCTCGCACCAGCCTGAACCTCCACATCGTAAAGATATGCCGACAGCGTAAAAGTATCGATGAAGGTCGCAACCGCACCCAGGCTGAACCTCCATTTCCCCATCGTATAGCTCAAGTCCACGGAAAGGCTCGGACTTCCAAGCAGGGAAATCCTGAACGGTCCGTAACTTGCAAGCGAAAAATCAAGTCCGAAATTTGCAGGCAGATTGAATCCGAACGAAAAGCCTACGCCCAGGGACTGATTCACCAGGCACGGAAACTCATCGGAAAGCGAATGTATGGTCCTGAGCTTTATCATGTAATTCAGAAACAGATTCATATGGAAGATTTTTTCCGTCCTGAACTGAAGGTAAAGACCCGGAAGCAGCGAATTCGTAAAGCTCGTGTTCCCGAAAAAGTTCAATCCGTACATGAGCCCCAGCCCGCCCCTAAGATGCTTGAACTTCAACGGCCAGAAAACAAGCTGCATTTCCAGATCGAACGACTCGTAGGAAGCCCTTGCAGCTGCGTCATAAGTCCATTTTCCGCCGTCCATAAGGAAGAAAACCTGTCCATATCCCCAATACGGTTCATATCCCTTCCACAGATTCAATCCGCCGCCAAGCTGAACGTACGAAGTCGGGCCGAACATTCCACCGTCGGAAGAGTCTGAAACTTCAGTCTGGGTAATTTCAACGGGATACGAAAACTCTCCGTCCACCGGATAAGCCTGGACAGTCTCAGAGAAAGCTTGGATTTGAAAAATCAGGCAGATCAACGCCGGAATGAACGCTCTCCTTTTCATACAGTTGAAAACTATAGGGCATATCTGAAAACTCGTCAACAACGCTTTTCAAGGCAATGAGGGATGTAAAAAAATCAGTCCATCGCCGACTCGCTGTTCCTTTCTTCAGGCTCCACCCCGCATTTACGGTCGATTTCCCCCTCGTCCATCAATCCGTTTGCAAGGAAACTGAAAAAGGAATCCCTTGTCAGTATGATGTGGTCCAAAAAGCTGATTCCGAGCAGCGTTGATGCTCTGATGAGCACTCTGGTCGTTTCCAGGTCGGCAGAAGAAGGAAGGCATGGACCGAAAGGATGATTGTGACAGCAGATTATCCCCGACGCATGTTCCATGACGGGATTTGCAAGCACTTCACGGGGATGTACCAATGTTCTGGAAGCAGTCCCTATGGACACGACGTTTATGTTCAGGATTTCATGCGCACCGTTCATTGAAACGCAAAGGAACCGCTCCGTCGGCTCCAGTACGATATGCTTTAGATAGGGAACTATGTCGGCAGGACTTTTGATTACCGACCTTAAAAATCCGAATCGCCTTCGACCAAGTTCCAATGCCGCTGCAATCGACAGAGCCTTCGCCTCCCCCACACCGCTTATGGACTTTAGCCTTTCGACAAGATTTTCCTGAGAAGGACCGTTTATGACTTTCAGGCATTCCCTTGCAATCTTTTCGACGGGCATGGATTGGGTCCCCTTGCTCAAAATCAGCATCAAAAGTTCTTCGTCACTCGGATATGAAAGCCCCCTGGCAATCGTCAGTTCCCGGATGTCGGGCTTACCTTTCACCGGACCGTATAAATTCACTTCGTTCACATTTTATTATATTCCGTAAAAATCACCGATGTAAAAAAAATGCATAAAAAAAAAGCCTCCCTCGAAGTGAAAGCACTTTCAAGGGAAGCCGTTCTTCATCCCCGAGCGCTGCAGAAACAACGGTCGGAGAGAAAATTATGCCTTATTTAGAAAGAATCAGATAAGACTTTGGATCAAGCTTAAGGGTTGCATCCTCCACAGGCTTTGTTCCGGCCTTCAAGACCTGAACTTCAGTTCCCTTTGCCTTTGAAGCTGCAAGGTGAACGACCACAGAGAAATATGGAAGTATAGCCTTTGGAGCCTGTTCGCTAAGGGAGTCTGAATCAACCGTTGAAGACATCCATACCTTGGTCTTTGTAGCCTTGGCATAGCTTGCAACAGCCTGAATGTCGCTTTCCTTAACCTTTCCGAAATCAGTACCGTCGATTACAACGCCTGCAACTCCGATTCCACCGGCCTTGAGGGCATTGAGAGTGTTGATTACCTTTTCAAGGCTTACGTTGTCCTGGTTGAAATTGAGGATTGTGCGGTTCCTGAGGACCTGATCCTTAACGTCATCAGACATCGTCTTGTTCTTTGAGATTTCTCCCAAAATCGTGTCGTACCATGTGATTACGTTGGCAGATACCTGGTCGAATGAAACGTGAACCAACTGCTTACCGTTAAGCAGAGTATCCATTCCAAACTGAACCAGTACGGCAGTCTTACCGACACCCTTCTTTGCCGTTACCAATCCAAGCTCTCCAGCCTTCAAACCGCCGTTGGCAACGGCATCAAAAGCACGGATAGGGCTGCGTTCAAAAAGTTCCTGTTTTGCCATTTGCTACTCCTTATTTCTGCTCAGCCTTTCTCTTTTCTTTGTACTTAGTAATCAAGGTTTCAGCCACGGCATTCGGAACCTTTCCGTACTTTTCGAATTCCATCGTGAATTCTGCCTTTCCCTGTGTTGAAGAACGGAGAATCGTAGAGAATCCGAACATTTCTGAAAGCGGAACCTCAGCATTGACTGTTGAAGTGTTGTTTTCATCGGTTGAATCAACGATTACGCCACGGCGCTGGTTGATAAGACCGAACATGTTGCCCTGGAATTCTGTAGGTCCTGCAATCTGAACCTTCATGATTGGTTCGAGGATGACAGGCTTTGCCTTTTCATATCCTTCGCGGAATGCACCGATAGCTGCAGTCTGGAAAGCGATGTCTGAAGAGTCGACCGGGTGATACTGACCGTCGTTGATTGTACAGCGGACGCCCACGACAGGAGCACCGATCAAAGAACCCTTTTCCATG
>CACYBG010000226.1 GCA_902772605.1 uncultured Spirochaetaceae bacterium | reverse complement strand
TCAGAATGTAGTCGAAGCTTAGTTTTCGACTCTGTTGCTTTAACTTCCTGCCGATTGATCCTTTTCGGGTCGGTCGGCTATTTTTTTTGCACGGAAATCATCTGAAATTCTCGAAAGACAGGTGCCGTAAATATTGCAAGGAAAAATTAATTATGTCTGAGGAAACGCTGTAATGGGAGACGGGGTTCGTGGCAAGCGGCCATTTGTGCGGTGGGGAGCGCAAGCGACTCCAATACCTTGTGCCGCACACCCGTGGCAGATTGGCACGATTCTCGTCGGAAATGGAAGCGTTTCCTCATAAAAGTATTCGTTTCCTAAATTCCATGGATTCACACATGTCATTCATGCATGATGGTCCAATCGGTTTGCAATAACTGCGTTTTTGGGATATAATGCCAAAACTTAGGGAAACACTTGGTGGAGGATTTATGGCTGAGATTGAGATTTTGGATTCGACTTTGCGCGACGGTTCACAGGGAGAGGGCGTTTCCTATTCGGTTCAGGATAAGATTCATATCGTTGAAGCCCTTGACGAGCTTGGCGTAAGTTACATTGAAGCTGGAAATCCTGGCAGCAACCCCAAGGACATGGAATTTTTCCAGAGGGCGAGGGAACTGCATCTGAAACATTCGAAGCTTGTTGCCTTCGGTTCCACACGCAGAAAGGGAATTTCCTGTGCCGAAGATGCAAACCTTCAGTCGCTTTTAATCGCCGGTACCGATGACGTTGTGATTTTCGGAAAAAGCTGGGATTTTCAGGTTACGGAAATCCTTCATGCAACGCTTGAAGAAAACCTTGCGATGATTCGGGAGACATGCGAATTCCTAAAATCCAACGGACGCAACGTAATGTACGATGCGGAACATTTCTTTTCCGGCTATCAGGCAAATGCGGATTATGCCATGAAAACCCTTCAGGCTGCCGTCGATGGTGGAGCCACGGTCCTGATTCTGTGCGAAACGAAGGGCGGATGCATGATGAATGATGTCCGTGACACCGTATCAGCCGTATGCGCAAGGTTCGGACAGTCTGCAAAAATCGGAATACACACTCACAATGATTCCGGTCTTGCAGTCGCCAATTCTCTTATTGCCGTAGAATCCGGTGCGACCCACGTTCAGGGAGTACTCTTGGGATTCGGTGAAAGGACGGGAAATGCAAACCTTTCGACCGTCATTGCAGACCTTCAGCTCAAGATGGGATTCAAGTGCATACCTGACGAAAACATTTCAAAGCTTACCGAAATATGCAAGCGCGTTGCAGAAATCACCAACATACCCCTTGAAAGCGGAATGCCTTATGTCGGACAGAATGCGTTCGCTCACAAAGCCGGAATGCACATCGATGCCGTCCTGAAAAATCCATCAGCATATGAGCATCTGAATCCTGAGACCGTTGGAAATGAACGCGTATTCCTCATGAGCGAGGTTGCCGGACGTTCAATGATCATAGAAAAAATCCACAAGTTCAATCCGGGAATCACGAAGGACAATCCTGTCGTTGCTGAAATAGTAAAGCAGGTTAAGGAACTTGAACACGAAGGCTATCAGTATGAAGGAGCCGAAGGTAGCTTTGAACTCCTTGTCAGAAAGGCGATAGGGAAATATCAGCCGTTCTTCAAGCTTCATTATTACAAGACCAGTGGAGAAATCCCGCTTGTCGAGGAAGGACTCTATTCTTTCGCACAGGTGAAGATTGCGGTTGACGACCACATTGAAATAGCCGCCGGTGAAGGAAACGGTCCGGTCAATGCATTGGACAACGCGCTTCGTTCAGCCCTGAAGACTTTCTATCCGTCTGTTGACTGCATCCGCCTTACCGATTATAAGGTCCGTGTCCTTGATGGAAAAAGTGCGACCGCAAGCCGTGTCCGCGTTCTGATTGAAAGTTCCGACGGTACAGATTCCTGGACGACAATAGGCGTTAGCTGCGACGTCGTTGAAGCATCATGGATGGCTCTGGTAGATTCATTCGAATACAAGCTGATAAAGGACATCGAAAAAAAGTACCAGAAGCTCATCTAGAAAACCGCCGATTAATTTTTGTAAGCAAGTCGGATACGTGCTTTAGTGCGGCATTCGACTCTTGAAGTTTGCGTTGCGAACTTATGATATACTGCTGTTTGCATTTCACTGCGGAACAGCTGAAAAATCAATTTCAAATCCGATGGTTTGACTTTGATTTTTGTTGGAGTGTAGTAATGGAAAAGAACATTGCACTGATTCCTGGCGATGGAATTGGACCTGATGTTGTTGCAGAAGCCGTAAAGGTTTTGGATGTCGTTGCGGCTAAATTCGGACACAAGTGGAATTACACCGGTGTTGTTGCCGGCGGTGCAGCAATCGACAAGTGGGGAAAGCCTCTTCCTCAGGATCAGCTTGACATCTGTCTCAAAAGCGATGCAGTCCTTTTGGGTGCAGTCGGTGGACCGAAGTGGGATGATGTGGCTCCTGAGATTCGTCCGGAAAAAGCCCTCCTTGGCCTCCGCGGTGGAATGAAGGTTTATGCCAACCTTCGCCCGGCCGTAATGTGGAAACAGCTTAAGGCTGCATGTCCTTTGAAGGATGAAATCGTCGGAACCGGACTTGACATCCTTGTTGTCCGTGAACTTACAGGCGGAATCTATTTCGGAGAGCGCGGAACTTCTGAAGACGGCAGGACCGCTTGGGATACCGAAAAATATACATGGGAAGAAATCGAGCGCATCGTCCGCATGGGATTTGAATTTGCACGCAACAGGAAAAAGCATCTGACCGTCGTCGATAAGGCAAACATCCTCAATTCTTCACGCCTCTGGAGAAAGGTTGCGGAAGAAGTCCACAAGGATTATTCAGACGTTACCTTGGATTTCCTCTACATCGACAATGCAGCAATGCAGATGGTTCGTGCACCGCGTCAGTTCGATGTAATTGCAACGAGCAACATGTTCGGCGACATCCTTACCGATGAAGCTTCACAGATTACCGGTTCAATCGGAATGTTGGCTTCAGCTTCACTTGGCGACGGAAAGGGACCTGGACTTTATGAGCCTATCCACGGTTCTGCTCCAGACATTGCCGGAAAAGACTTGGCAAATCCGTTGGCAACGATTCTTTCTGCTGCAATGCTCCTCCGTTACAGCTTCGGTCTGGAAACAGAGGCAAAGGCCATTGAAAATGCAGTCAATTCCGTTCTTGACGACGGTTGGCGCACTGGTGACATTGCGGGAGATGAAAGGGATGCCCTCAAGGCAAGCGGCAAACTTGTCGGAACGAAAAAGATGGGTGAACTCGTAGTCGAATACCTCAACAGATAATCCGTACGTTTCAAGCTTTGAAAGACGGAAATAAAGGACTCGGTCCTGCATGAAGCGGGGCTGGGTCCTTTTTTTGTTCGTGAAGGAAACGTCTTGAAACTCCTGTCATGCCGAAGCGTTTTTTATGGCCTCTTCCAGATTTATTCCGTTGCATTTTTCAGTTACGTCGATTTCCTTTCCATGCCTCAGGTAAAACAGCACGCACTTTACGCTTGATGCAGGAACGTTCATGATTTGACTTACGGCCTGTCTGTAGCATGCAAGCTGATTCAAATAAATTTCAGGGTTGATTTCCTGATTGGTCTTGTAGTCGACGACCGTGAATCCTCCGTCACTGCCTTTGAAAACCAGGTCCATCTGTCCGCTTATGATCGTATCCGCGACACTGCTTCTGAAAGCGTATTCGGCCCTGTGCCATGAAGATTCAAGTGCGGCTTTTCCGGTTTCCGTCTTTACGAACATTGATGTCATTTTCTTACATGCATTCAGAACCGTTTCCGCATATTTTTTGTTTCCTTCCAGAGCTGCCATGCATGCATTCGGTATTTTCGGAGGACATCCGTTGATTGCGGCTTCCATGTGTGCGTGGGCGACAGTTCCGAAATCAGCAAGCGAGAATCCGCTTTTGTTCCTTACTATTTCATCGATTTCTGAAAATGGAATTTCCGATTCGGTATGTCCGTTAAAATCTTCCGGCTCATTTTCCAGACGGCTCGGACTTACGTATCTGCTTTTTTCATGTTCCTTTTCAACCGTTTCTGCATCAGCGTAAGATTTTTCAAGCCGTTCGATGATTTCATTTTTGCCCTTGACGAAATCAATCGGGGCAGGTTTTTCCATCGCTTCAATCGATTCGAATGTCATCGGACTGTAGGGGCGGTTTTCATCGTCGGAGAAAAATTCAAAGCTGTCCTTCATCAATGTGAGTATGCTGTCTGTCGGTTTTCCTCCCGTGCATCCGCTTATGTAGATTTCGTCTATTGCCCTTGTGAGCGCAACGTATACCAGACGCTTGAGTTCTGCATTTGCCATGCCGCTTATTTCCTTGGAAACGATGTCCCAGAAATAGTTTGATTTTGAAAAAGACGGAATGGGCGGAGTGTTTGCCGTAAATCCGAATTCCTTGGAAACGTATGCGTTGTACCTGTTTGAATCGCGCGAACTTCCATGGTCGATTCCCGGAATGAAAACGTATTTGAATTGGAGTCCCTTGCTTTTGTGGATGGACATGAGGTGAACGCCTGATTTCTGTTCCATCGGTATGTCCATGTCGTCAAGGTGCTTGGATTCGTCTTCGTATGTTTTCAATCCGTCTACGAAATCGGAAAGGTTTTTGCTCTCTGCATCCGAAAGTCTGGCAAGTTCGAAAATCCTGTCGTAGAGCGTTGCGTACATGGTCGAACGGTGATTCCAGAGAGTTTCATATCTGTATCCAGAATCGTACCATAGTTCGCTTACGGTTTTTGCAATCGGCTGGTCCTTTGATTTTTCGGACAGGGATTCGTAGAGTTTTTTTGCATGAAGATATCTTTCCGCTGATTTTCCCGACAGTATGTTTTCTGCATCCAGTGAAAATGCATTTTCCGACTGCGAAAGGATTGCGTTTGATTCTGCGGTTGAAAGGTTTACGATTGCCGAACGAAGGACTTTTTCAAATGCACAAAGGTCTTTCGGATAGGCGCATATTCTTAGGAATGAAATTATGTCTGTGACGACTGCACTGTTGAAAAGTCCCGTGACGCTTTCCGAATTGTACGGGATTCCAAGGTACAGGAGATATTTTTCGTATGTCGTCTGGTACTTGTAGTTTCTGAAAAGTATGGCGATGTCTCCCGGATCAGCGTTTCGTTCATCAATCAGCTCCTTTATTTTCCTTACGTTCCAAAGTGCCTGAGCTTCATCATCGGTAAGGAAATTTTCCTGTGCCGCCTGATTTTTGTCGTAGAATGCAACGTGAATCCTTGGGGCGTAGAATTTCCTGTAATCGCCTGGCTCCATTTCTGAAAGTGCATTTGCGTCCGATTCCGAAATTTCTGCATCGGTGTATTCGGGTTCATAGTCGGGAATTTTTTCTCCGTATATGCGCATGTTTCGTTCCGTGAAAAAAATCGACGGGACGTTTTCATTTGCTGGATTTGAAATCGGCGGATATTTTTTTCCTCCGAAAATCGTGTTGAATGCCGCAATCAATGCAGGATTGGATCGGTAGTTTGTCTGAAGCTTCAGGTTTCCGTCGATGAAATCATTGGAAAGTCCCTTGAATACGCTTACGTCTGCTCCGCGAAACCTGTAGATGCTCTGCTTTTCATCGCCTACGAAAAAGAGTTTTCCCTCGCAAAGTTCTTCGACCGACGGAATCGATTTTTCCGTCCTTTCTTTTTTTTCTGCCAGAAGGAAAAGAAGTTTTTTCTGCATTTCATTGTTGTCCTGAAATTCGTCAATCATGATGGATCTGTATTTTTTCTTTTCCTGCGCCCTTATTTCAGGATGTTCCGTAAGTGTCTTAAGTGCAAGTGACGAAATGTCTGCGTATGTCAGGATTGAAAGCTGTCTTTTCATCTCCAGCGTCCTGTCCTGAAATTCTTCAATCAGCTGAATCAATGCTTCCGTCGTTTTTCCGCCGTAAACGAAATTCGCCATGGACTCCATGATTGTGCACAGGCTTCGGATTTTCTTGATTAGGTCTTTCAGGTCGTCCGGGATTTTTCCCTTGAGTTCGCATTTTCCGAGCGCTGAAAACGGACCGATGTATTCGAGCATTTTTGAAACGTCGCATTTTGCAAAAGTCTCGTCGTCGAGTTCCGGAATTTCGGGGATTTCTTTTTTCAGTTCCGCATCAACTTTCCTGAAGAAAACCGTGTTTTTGTTTCCCTCGTAGTTTTCAACTTCCCTTTCCAGATTGCTGCGCATTTCTTCCATTTCAAGACATGTCGATTTCCAGTCGCGCCTGATTTTGTCCCTCTGCCTTTTCAGGTCCGCCTTAAAATCGATCGGACAGGCAACGGTGGAATTGTTTACCATCGGTGAAATGAAAAGGTCTTTTGCAACGGACTGATGGTTTTTCGGTGAAAGGAAAGCCTTGAGTGCAGGATTGTCCTTGTGCTGAAGTATGAACGGAAGTGCCATTGAAGCAATCGATTCTTCAGCGGCCTTTTTGTCTATCGTGAACGAAGGGCTGATTCCGTAAAAATGCGCTCCCTGCCTTGCGATGTAGGTGCAGTAACTGTCCAGAGTCTTTATGTTCGCCTTGTAAAAATCCTGCACTGAATCCGGGTCCT
>CACYBG010000225.1 GCA_902772605.1 uncultured Spirochaetaceae bacterium | reverse complement strand
GCGAAAACAAGCACACGCACAGCCTCATAAACGACTCAAGCGAAAATCTGGTTTTCTTTGCAGTGATTCCGGAACTGGGAAACCAATAAGTCGGAAACCAATAATTCGGAAATCAGCCTGGTTTTAAACCTCTCGGTCCATTAAGCCAATCAAAAAATGATATTGTTTCTATTTATAGTATTGAAAAATTATGCTTTTTAATTTATCATTGACTCGCTTTATGAATCGATTCATTCGGCATTAGGAGTGTAAATTATGAAGGAACTTGCTAATCTTTTGGGCTTTAGGGAATCTGTAAAGGTTCTTGACGCAACGGTTCGCGACGGCGGCTTGGTCAATGATTTTTTCTTTACCGATGAATTCATTAAGGAGCTTTATCAGACAAATCTGAAGGCCGGTGTCGATTATATGGAAATCGGCTATAAGGCATCCAAGGAAATGTTCGACAAGTCCAAATTCGGAAAATGGAAGTTCTGTGACGACGACGACATCGTTAAGGTGCTCGGCGATTTGAACCCAGCATTGAAGCTTGCCGTCATGGCTGATGTCGGACGCTGCGATTATAAAAACGACATTCAGGACAGGTCAAACAGTCCTCTCGACTGCATCCGCGTGGCAACCTACGTAAATACGATTCCTTCTGCAATCGACATGATTGAAGATGCACAGCGCAAAGGATATGAAACCACATGCAACATCATGGCCATATCAACCGCACAGGAATCAGACGTAAAGCAGGCTTTGGACATGCTCTGCAAATCACCTGTTGATGTAATCTATATCGTTGACAGCTTCGGTTCACTCTATCCTGAGCAGATTGAAAGAATCGCCGGACTTTACACTGAGTACGGTTCAAAATACAACAAGAAAATCGGTATGCACGCACACAACAATCAGCAGCTCGCATTTGCAAATACAATCGAAGCGGTTGGTGATGGAGTCGATTGGCTTGATGCAACATACGCAGGCATGGGTCGTGGAGCCGGAAACTGTTCTATGGAAAACCTCATCAGCTTCCTGAGAAATCCAAAGTACAAAATCTATCCGGTAATCGAGTTCATCCAGAACTACATGAATCCTCTCAAGGAAAAGGGACCGAAATGGGGTTACGACCTTCAGTACCTGATGACGGGTGTTCTGAATCAGCATCCTCGCACGGCAATCGCATTTACAAAGGAAGAACGCACTGATTTCACGAATTTCTATCACGAAATCGTTGCACAGGACTAAAAAATTAAGCCGGTTGATTGATTTCGACCGGTTTTTTTGATTTTTCCGCTCAAAAACTAAAAAACGAATTGCAAAATCTAAAAATTATTATAAAATGAAGCCAGGAACAGTTGATTAATGCATCCAGTGTTTATCAGCATTCCCTAGATTTTCCTCCCTATTTCCTGGAGCACTGTTTTTAAAGATGATTTCCAGCCTGCATCCAACAGAGCACACCGAAAGTCGCCCGATAAAGTGCATCCAGGTTTTGAGGAAAACAAAAAACGCATCAGAGTTCTTCAAAAAGGGACTCCAAAAAAATCAAGGGGTTTATATGAAAAAAACGTTTTTGAAAATCGCCGCCACAATCGCCATTTCAACTGCAATTTCCCTGTTTACGGGATGTCTTACGGTATCCACAGGTTCAATGAGCCGGGTTGCAAGCGAACCGGTTTTGGAAGGAACATGGTCGGGTGCAACAAACAGCTACAGTTACGACATTGAAAAAGTCGGTTCAGAGTACAGGTTCACATGCTACACTCTTTTGCGCGACATGACCAAGGACTACAAAAGCGACATGACAAGTTTTGAACGCGGTGAACGCAAGGTTGAATCATCAACATCGGGATATCTGTACGGATACAACAAAAACAGACCGGGTTGGGTCGCATACTACTACACATTCAACAGTTCAAGCGCAACACTTACATCACTCATCACTGCTCGCGGCGGTTCAGTCTGGAGCACACTGGAAGAAGCAAAAGCCGGTGCCGACAAAAATTATCCGGGAGCCGTAAAAATCAATCTGAAGAGATGATTACGGGTAAAGATTAAAAAGAACTTTCAAAAAACGGTCATTGAGCAAAGTCTAAATGACCGTTTTTTTTATGTCTGACGCATCGATTTTTGAACGCAGACCGTCAGGGGATTTTTTTGTCCTCTCACCCGACCCATTTTTCCCGACAAAAGCCCACTTGTTGTTTTTCAGTTAACTGAATATAATTGATGAATCGTTGATTATGTCCCGAACACTAATCGGCGGAAACAAGCGATGCACTGATGAAGCAAGCGGCTAATCGGCGTTTCCTTGAAAACTGTTTTAAAGGACGGAGTTATATGTCAAGCAGAAGATATTTGTTTACTTCCGAATCTGTAGGCGAAGGACATCCTGATAAATTATGCGACCAAATCAGCGATGCAATTCTTGATGAATGTCTGCGTCAGGACAAGGAAAGCCACGTAGCCTGTGAAACTTTTGCATGCCAGTCACTGATTATGGTTGGCGGCGAACTGAACACAAGTGCATATGTCGATATCCAGCAGGTTGCCCGCGATGTTGCAGAAAAAATCGGCTATTCAAATCCTGATTACGGTCTGGATTACAAGTCCATGGCAGTCACCAACATGATTCACTCCCAGTCCCAGGACATCAATCAGGGTGTAATCGGAGAAGGTCTTGAAGAATACAAGGGACTCCAGGGTGCAGGCGATCAGGGCATGATGTTCGGATTCGCATGCAAGGAAACTCCCGAGTTGATGCCGGCTCCGGTAATGTATTCCCACAAGCTGATGATTGAATCTGCAAGGATGAGAAAGTCGGGCGAAGTAAAATGGTTCCGACCGGATTCAAAGTCACAGGTCACGATTGAATACGAAGACCACAAGCCGATTCGCATTGATACCGTAGTCGTCTCTCAGCAGCACGACCCTGGAATCAGCCACAAGGAAATTGAAGAGACCATAATCAACAGGCTGATTAAACCGGTTTTGGAACCGACGGGTCTTCTTGATTCAAACACGAAATTCCACATCAACCCAACAGGTCAGTTCTGCATCGGAGGTCCTGTCGGTGACGCTGGTCTTACCGGACGCAAGATAATCGTCGATACATACGGCGGAATGGGTCGTCATGGCGGCGGAGCATTCAGTGGAAAAGACCCTTCAAAGGTTGACCGTTCTGCAGCATACATGGCACGTTACATTGCAAAAAACATAGTCGCGGCAGATTTGGCTGAACGCTGTGAAATTCAGTTGGCATACGCAATCGGAGTTCCATATCCCGTAAGCATAATGGCAGAGACTTTTGGAACAGCCGTCGTCCCGGAAGAAAAGATAGTCGCAGCCGTTAAAAAAGTGTTCGACTGCACTCCGGCCGGAATAATCAAGACGCTGGATTTGAAACGCCCGATTTATCTTCCGACTGCAAGCTACGGTCATTTCGGTAGAGCCGATTTCCCATGGGAAAAGATTGACAAGGTTGAAGCCCTGAAAAACGAAATCAAATAAAGGTTTAAAACAAAAAGCACGTCCTTGAAAACTCAGGGGCGTGTTTTTTTTAGCTGTTGTAAATCACCCTGCAAGTTAAACGATGAAATACGTGTTCATCATTCCCTTGCCCTTTATTTCCATTTCTACGCTGCTACCGAACGAAAAATCATTCTTGCACAGTTCATGTGTTTTTTCAGTAACATGGATTTCCATCGGTCGTCCTGAGCTTTCCATCCTGCTTGCAACATTGACGGTATCGCCCCAAACGTCGTAAATGAATTTCGTTTTTCCGATTACACCGCCGACAAGATTTCCCGTATTGATTCCAATCCTGATTTGAAGCTTTACTTCGGATTTTTCATTGAACGCCCGCAAATCTTCAAGAAGCCCCTTTGCAAAATTAATCATCGCAACTGCACCTTCACGTCCGTTCTTACCGTTCAATCCCGTAACCGCCATGTACGCGTCGCCAATCGTCTTGATTTTTTCAATGCCTTCACGCTTGGCCCTTTCATCCATCAGTGAAAACACTCCGTTCAATATATCGACAATCTGACGTGCAGACATCTTGCTGCTCATGTTCGTAAATCCGACGACATCGGTAAACAGAACGCTCACTTCCTGATAGTCGTTTGCAATCGTACATCCCGGATGTTCAGTAAGTTCAACTGCAATATCCTTCGGAAGTATGTTCAAGAGAAGGGTCTCTGCCTTTTCATTTGCAACTTTAAGTTCCCTGGTCCTTTCGTCAACGGTTCTTTCAAGCTGTTCCTTGTAGCGTTTCAAAAGTTCAACTTCAAGCCGATGCGCCCGCTCGACAGATTCGTTCATGTCCTGGACTACAAAAACGTAAACCAGAATGGCCATGCACGAAGATGAAAAAGTCGTCAGGAACGAAAGCCCCGAAATGAAGCACCTTATTACAACCAGTACAATCGGGATTATCGTAAACATCAAAAGCGGAATCCAAACCTTGATGCGGATTTTCTTTTTGTATTTTATCAGGGTTATGAACTGAAGCAGAAGCGTTACGCACGGTCCGATGTAAGAAAGGAAAATCAACGGCGAACGGTGATACATATTGTTTTCATCGAAGCTGTAGTACATTCCGTTGAACAGCGCGACAATCGAAAGATACATGGCGATAAGCAATGCAATCCGGCAGATAATCAACATGTACGGAACTGCGGTTTTAGTTTTGAATTGCCCATCGTTTTCCGAAAACAGCGTAACCAGATATTCGTTGAATGAAAACAGGATGAATATGTTCATCATGTCGCTAAGGAATTTTGCAATGCGCAGAATCGTATGGACCGTTTCACCCGGCTCACCCAGATAATACGAATAGACCATATCGCATATCATCTGCAGCATGGAAATGAACTCAAGGAAAAAAATCGAAATCTTTCTGACCTTTGAAACGCCGCGCACCATGAGTATCAGGAAAGAAAGGATGCCGCAAATGCCGCAGGTCACAAGAGAAATGTACACTTTATTTTCAAGCAGTAAATTCAAGAAAAACATTCAGTTGTCTAATCCCTTAATCTTTTTTATTAACAAACTCGTCTCTCGTTCTGAAATTTTATACCAATCTTTTGTTCCGGTCAAGTTTTATCTATTATAGCGGGGTGGTTTCGACTACGCTCAACCACCGGATTCGATGCTCAACCACCGGAATCGACAATCAATCACGGATTCGACAATCAATCACGGATTCGACAATCAATCACGGATTCGATGCTCAACCACCGGAATCGACAATCAATCACGGAATCGACAATCAATCACGGATTCGACAATCAATCACGGATTCAACAATCAATCACGGATTCGACAATCAATCACGGATTCGACAATCAATCATGGAATAGACAATCAATCATGGAATAGACTGTCAATCACGGATTCGACAATCAATCACGGATTCGACAATCAATCACGGATTCGACAATCAATCATGAAATAGACTGTCAATCACGGAATCTGCAATCAATCACGGAATCTGCAATCAATCACGGAATCTGCAATCAATCAACTGAACCGATATTCAGGCAGATGTATCTTCGCGTGCAAAGATGTTTTTTTTAGAAATAACATTTATTTTATCCGATTCGGGGGCAAATAACATTTAATTAATTCTTTGTTTAGTTGTTTTTTAAGGAATCGCATTTATAATTTGAATCATGAAAAGAATTAAAGCAATATTCGGGATGGCATTCGCTTTGATTTTTGGAAGCGTCCACCTGTCAGCGGCAGAAAAATTAGAATCTCTTTTACCGGGGTATCTGGCAAACAGCACCGAACTGCAACAGCTTGCAAACCAGATGCAGAAGGTCATGATTGAAAATGAAATGAATGAAATTTCCAATGGATTCAGTTTCAAGCTTTCAACCGGCACAATCACTTTCACGACAGGAGATTCGTGGAACATAAAATTTACACCGACTGCAAGCTTCTCGATTCCCGATGCAAAGAATCTTGGAATATCGGTTTCATCGACAATACTTTTCGACTCGAGCGATTCAACGGACACGTTTACCAATTCTTCATTGAAAGTCAGCGTGGACATAATTTCCAACAATACGAAGAACCGCGAAATCAATGCACTGAAATCACAGAGAAAAGTTCTGGAAGCCCAGCGCAAGGTTCAGAACGGATTCGTTTCAGTTGAAAAGGAATTTTATGAAAAAGTAAAATCGCTTTATGAAATGGCATCAAAAATCCTGACGCTTGAAAAAAGCCTTTACGACAATCAGTTGAAACTGGAAACGCTCAAGTCGCAGGGATATACGACAAGCTCCACAAAATACAAGACTGCACAGATGAACGTGATGAACGATCAGTATGACGTAGATTCACAGATGAAATCGATGGAACGCGAAGTAAAGATTTTCTGTGCAAAATGCGGAGTCGAATACAAATACGATTCACCGCTTTCATTTCTGCCGACGGAAATTCCGGATGTTGAAGCAGTCAAAATCACTTCGTACTCTCCTGAAAAGTATACGAAGATTGAATCCCTGACATGGACGCACTACATCAACGAACTTGAAAGGGAAACCGATTCGTCAATCTCGCTGAGTGCAAATGCAGGATTTACGTTCAACAACGAAAGGACATCATCACACTCGATTGACTTGGGCTCCAATTTTACATGGAACGACACGGGGCTGGTATTGAACGTCGGAACAAACATTCCGGTCGGTACGGATTCATTCAGTCCGGTTTTTACGCTTGGAGTTTCATTTGATCCGACTGCATTCAAGACTGCAAAACTGAACAAGGAACTCGATTCGCTTGAATCATCGCAGGAAGAAATCGACATTGAAAATGCAAAGTCAGATTTTGGAACGGTTGCAATCACCCAGAATACTTCGCTTGAAAACATAATGTGGGAAAAATCAACCTGCAAGGAATCGTATGAAATGTATTCGTCTTTGGAAGCCGATATGGCAAAATATTACAGGCAGGGATACATTTCCAAAACCGAATACAACAATGCGTCAGTCAACAAGGAAACGTCCAGGATTAAGGTTTTAATCAACAAGTTGAACCTGATAATCTACAACAATGAAACTACGCTGCTTTTTGTCAGGGATGAAGAGCTCCGGGAAGATAAAAGCAATCAGGATGTAAATTCTGAAAAGGGGGAATCAAATGATGTCAAATAGCGTTAAGAATCTGCCGGTCCAGGAATCCGAATCAAAATCGGAAAACCTGCTTGAACTGAAAAAGAAAAAGGCCCGAAAAAAAATGCCGCGCCTTTTGAAAATATTTCTGATACTGCTGATTGTTGCAGGAGTCGTTGCAGGCGGACTGTTCATCGCAAGGAATATAATTTCAAGCAACCAGACGACGAATACAATATATACGGTTACAACGGAAAAGTACGAAAATGCAATTGAAATTTCCGGTGTCGTTTCTGCCGCTCAGTCACAGACCCTTCAGGCACTTTCAGCGGGAACAGTTACAGCCGTTTACGTCAAGCAGGGTGATGTCGTAAAAAAAGGCGATGTCATAATTCAGCTTGATGATTCGTCCGAAAAATACGCCCTGCAGAAACATGATTTTGAAACGCAGACCGTAAAGATAACCGGCTCTTACCGTGAATATCAGTTGATGTTGACACAGCGCGAATCTCTGGTCCAAAAAATAAACGAACGCAAAGTCACCGCAACTTTCGACGGAATCATAGCGGCCATGGAAGTTGCAGTCGGCGATTCACTTGAAGCAAAGGACAATGTAGGAACCCTGGTTGATTCATCATATCTTACCGCTGAAGTTGAAGTTGCAGAAACCGATGTTGCAAAACTGCAGGTCGGTCAAACGGTCGAGTTTAAATTTTCAGCAAGCGATGAAACAGTAACCGGATATGTCGTGGGATGGCCTGCAATCGGAACAGTAACGTCAAGGGGTGCAACCGTCGTCAAGGTAAAGCTCAGAATCGATGAATACCCCGAATCGATTCTTCCGAACTTTTCATTCTCCGGAAAAATCAAGATTTCGCCGGATGAAAACTATCTGATTGTTTCACGCTATGCAATCGGTCGTGAGAACGGACAGGCCTATGTCGTGCTTGCCGGTACCGATGAAAAAATCAACGTTACGGTTTCACCTTACGGAAATGAATACGTAAAGATTGAAAGCGGTCTTTCCGGCGGTGAAAAACTGAAGGCGCAGAGTACAGCGGGTGCATCAGGCGGTCAGAGGCGCAACGGAATGGGCGGTAGCGGAAACAGAAACATGCCGAGCAACAACAGAATGGGTGGCGGTGCAGGCGGTCCTCCTCCAGGAATGATGTAATTTTTGGAGGCATAGCATGAGTGAATCCGTCATTACTTTGGAAAACGTCAGGAAGATTTATTCCGTCGGTGATTCTACGGTCTACGCATTGCGAGGAGTTTCATTCGACATAACCCAGGGAGAATTCGTAACGATAATGGGTCCGTCCGGTTCAGGAAAATCCACATGCATGAACATGATTGGATGTCTGGACAAACCGTCGGAGGGAATCGTCAAAATCAACGGAAAGGAAACAGCCAAAATGAACGAAAAGGAATTGGCCGTGCTGAGGAATCAAACCGTCGGATTTGTTTTTCAGCAGTATTT
>CACYBG010000224.1 GCA_902772605.1 uncultured Spirochaetaceae bacterium | reverse complement strand
TTTGTTTTGCTCTGAAGAAACGATAGTATGTATCCCTCCGCTCGAATCAAAAAGTCTTGTTTTGTTTATTTTCTCCGATATGTGCTAAAAAAGGATGGTGTTTATGGTAATGGAAAATACTGCCAGACTTGATTCGGCTTCGACCGTTTCCAGGTTGACTATTGTAATGCTGATGCTGACTTATCTGATTCCGTCGTTAAGCTATGGTTTTGTCGCGATGGGAATGGGTGCGATTACTCTTCACGAAATGAGTCAGACTCTTGCCGATCCCGTGATTTACATTCTTCTTCTTTTTCAAATAGCAAGTCCAATCTTAACTTTCATGTGGCTGAAAAAGGTTTTGGCCCAGTACGACGGTTCTGAAGAATCAATCAAAAGGACAAACAGGAACATAAAGCTGTTCGAAAACATTTCCATAGTTCTTCCCGTGCTTTATTCGTTCATCGCTCCGTTCATGTACTCGGTGCGTTACAATCAAAGGGGCCTGAATTACGTTGCATTCGGTGAAGAATCGCCGCTTCTCTATGAAGTCACTCTGATGCTCGGCCTTACGTTCGTATTGTCGCTTTTTACATACATTATTTTCCTTCAGAGTCTGGAGCATAAGCTCACTTGGCTTCCATATAAAAGGGAATACAAGACGATGGGCGTTGTAAGCCGAAGCGTTACTTCTGCCGTATTTGGACTTCTCGGACTGGTTTTCATAATGGAATCGATGTTTTTCATCCCGCATAACAGGACCCTTTCCAATGCCGAGTTCCTTGTAAGGATACTTCCGTTCGCTTCGATTGCGGTGATTATGGAAGTCATTGATTTTTACTGCAACATAAAGGATTTGAAGGTGAGCATGATGTCGATTTCTGGATTTTCAAATTCACTTTCAAACCGCGACTATACTATGGAAAAAATTCCCGTGACCATGAGATGCGAGCTTGGCGAAGTCGTAAATGATTTGAATTCATTTTCAGAGGAAACCAGGGAAGTCCTTTCGGGAATAAAGCATTCCATCGACGTTTCGAATCAGACCGCAAATGATTTGGCATCAAGCATGACAGGTGCATCCAAGAGTGTTATGGATATAACGAACGGAATCGATATGATTGGACAGGCCATAACCGATCAGGCCGCCGGAGTCGAAGAAGCCGATGCATCTGCAACTCAAATCATGACGACGATTCGCGAACTCAACAATGGAATTGAAAATCAGACCAGATGCATTTCTGAATCTTCTGCTGCCGTTGATGAAATGGTTGCAAACATCAGGAGCATGACTCAGATTCTTGAAAAGAATACTTCTGCAGTCAACTCTCTCGGACAGGCATCTGATGAAGGCCGTCAAAGCGTACAGAGTGCAGTATCGATTTCACAGGAGATAATTGCCCAGTCTGCCGCATTGATGGAAGCAAGTACAATCGTTCAGACCATTGCAAGCCAGACCAACCTTTTGGCAATGAACGCTGCAATTGAATCTGCTCATGCGGGTGAAGCGGGAAAAGGATTTGCCGTCGTTGCCGATGAAATCAGGAAACTTGCGGAACAGTCAAGCAAACAGGGAAAATCAATCGGTGACAGCTTGAAGGCACTCTCTTCATCGATTGAACAGGTTTCGGAAAGGACGAAGGAAGTCCAGCAGAAGTTCGACGTAATCTACAATTTGGCTCAGACAGTGCGCAATCAGGAAAACGTAATCATGAATGCCATGAATGAACAGTCGGAAGGAAATCAGCAGGTCCTTGATGCAATGAAGCAGATTAGCGATACGACAGCCAGCGTAAAAGACGGCTCCGTAGAAATGCTTGCCGGTGGAGAACAGATTGTCCGCGAAATGAAAATACTTAATGAATCGACTTCGAAAATCAAGGAACGCATGGGAGCCATGACAGCTTCCGTCGGACAGATTTCGAACGCAATGGAACAGGTCGTCCTAGGCTCCGAAAAAAATCAGGACGATTTGAACGAGCTTGGAGAAATCATCAATACGTTTAAACTTTAAATGTCCCTGCGTGCATGTCGGATATCCTGATTGTGCGTCTAATTCATCCAGAAATCCATAATCAAAAAACAGGAGGATGTTATGGACGTAGAATTGGAACCGGTAAAACGCTCCGAGCTTGAAAGTGTTTGGAAGATGCAAATAGAGGCTTTTTCTGACCTTTTGAAAAAATATCAGGATTATGATACGAACCCCGCTGCAGAAGGCATGGATAAAATAATCGAAAGGTTTGAGCAGCCTTGGACAAGATATTTTTTGATTGTTGCCGGTGATGAAAAGGTTGGGGTGATACGGGTCGTCGATAGGAAGGACGGAAGCCGGAAGCGCATATCGCCTGTTTGGATAATGCCGGAACATCGTAACAAGGGGTACGCACAGAAGGCAATCCTTGCGGTTGAAAAAATTTTTGGAACGGAAAACTGGTGTCTGGAAACCATACTGCAGGAAAAAGCCCATCTGCACATTTATGAAAAACTCGGATATCGCAAGACGGTACGCGTCGATAAAATCAACGAACGAATGGATTTGGTGTATTACGAAAAAAACTGATGTCCAATCCGGCCGTTTACTAATGGACCCTAAACTCCCATTCGGAATCAATCGGTGGGAGTTCTTTTTTTTCAATCCTTTCGATTTCGATGAACATGTCGGAATCCAATCGCTGTATCATGGAATCAATCTGACTTTTTTGCCCCTGGACTTCCATCAATACGCTTCCGTCCCAATCGTTCAAAACCCATCCTGTCAGTCCGAGCAGAGATGCAAGGTTTTGTGCGGTCCAGCGAAATCCAACTCCCTGAACCCTTCCATAAAACCTCATCTGAAGTCGAATTTTGTTTTCCACGTCCGGTTATTTCCTGAGTTTAAGAGTCAACTCGGGCTGATTTGATGCGACCTTCGTATTTGCAGGAATTGAATATGTGACGAATGTATTTCCTGCCACCACGGAATTTTCACCGATGACAGTCTCTCCTCCAAGAACCGTCGTGTTTGCATAAATCACAACGTTGTCTTCGATTGTCGGATGACGCTTTACTCCGGAAAGTCCTTGTCCCTTGCTTGTTGAAAGAGCTCCGAGCGTAACTCCCTGATAGAGCTTTACGTGTTTTCCGATTGTCGTGGTTTCTCCGATTACGATTCCTGTTCCATGGTCGATGAAGAAATATTCTCCGATTTTTGCTCCCGGATTTATGTCGATTCCCGTAAGGTTGTGTGCATGTTCGGTCATGATTCTTGGAATGAACGGAACTTCAAGTTCATAAAGTATGTGTGCATATCTGTAGACGAAAATTGCATACAGTCCCGGATATGAGAAAATGACTTCCTGCTTGCTCTTTGCTGCCGGGTCGCCGTCAAATTCTGCATCGACATCCTTTAAAAGCATTGACTGAACGTCCGGAATTTTCTTTATGAACGAAAGTGTCAGTTCCTTGGCTTCCTTTCTGAGGATTTCATATTCCTTGGTTTTGTATGTGTATTTAAGGGCCGCCTTTATCTCATGATAGAGCTTATCATAAAGGAGGGAAAGTTCATGTCCGGCAAATGCCTGCTTGGTTGAGTAGGCCATGTTTTCATTTCCGAAAAAACCCGGGAAAGTTATTTTCTGAAGTTCCTCAAGTATGAACAGTATTGAAGATTTGTGCGGAAGACGTTCATCCAGACTGACATCGAAAAGCTTCTGCTCGGTATAATTCAGGCTTAAATTTTCAGCCATCTGGTTGATGATGATGTTTACTTCATTGTCCATAGGGGGCCCTCTCAAATAAAATGACGCTTTGTGAAAATCCGATTGACTTTAGACTCTGTCAACGCACATCCGGCTTTACAGTCTATTCTTTTATCGATAAAATTTCAATCTATGCCGCATATAGATTTTAGCTATAACCGGACCGTCTTTTTCGGTTCGTGCGGACTCTTGGTAATTGTCGGTTTTCAAATCGTGATTTTTCTGATATAATAGTTTTGTAGGATGTGGATTCCTGTATTTGGCGGGACATCGGAAGATTTCATCTGGTTAGATGTGGCAAACTGTCTTTTCCAATCGGTTTTGTCAGTTTATGAGTTTGTCGAGGAGAGCGTCTATGAGTAGGAAAAAAATAATAATTGCAATAATCCTGAATCTCCTGAATACAATCCTGACTTTTACGGCCATATTGTTCTGTCTCTTCGGAAATTCGGAAACCTATACGTTGAAGCTCAAGTCATTCAGATATTTTACCATTGATTCTACCATCCTGATGGCATTTGCCGCTGCGTTCTGGACTGCAAAATTGGTAAGGAAGCTTGAAAATCCGGACCTCAAAATCCCGGAATGGGCTTATCGTCTTAAATTTATTGCGACCGTAAACATCGACCTGAGCTTTTTGACGGTGCTTTTTTTCCTTGCTCCGAGAGCCTGGATTACCAAAGGTTTTCCTGCTGCATTTGCATTTTTCAACGGAACCAACATCGTCATGCATTTGCTGTCTCCCATCCTAAGTACCGTTTCATTGATATCCTTCTGCGGCGATAGGCGGTTTTCCATAAAGGACTGCTTTTTGTCATTGATTCCGCCTGCGATTTACGCGGTCGTTTACGTGATTATGGTCTGTATCGTAAAGCTGTGGAATGATTATTATGGATTCACGTTCGGCGGAAGATATCAGTTCGTACCGGTAGTGATGGCTGTTTTTTTTGCAATGGTATTCCTGATTGCATTTCTGCTGAAACTTTTTCGAAAGCGGTCCGTGGCAAAGGAATCGAAAAAATAGATGATGTGCAGCCGTGATTGACGTTCAATCCGTATTTTTGAGTCGAAACCGAAATCTGTCGGACGAATCCGTTTACTGCTGGTCTTCAATCAATGATTGGTCGTCGATTAAATCTGCAAGCGTTACGGAATTCAAATAACCGGTTACCAGGTCGTGCAGTTTTGTCCACATCGGAAGCGTTTTGCATGTAGGAGCCTTTGGACATGGACTTGCTCCTTCAACCAGACATGCAACCGGAGAAAGAGTTCCTTCCGTCAGCGTCAAGACCTCTCCGACTTTATAATCCTTTGGATTTCGATTCAGCTTGTATCCGCCGCCTTTTCCATGTACAGCATCGACCATGCCGCTTTTTGAAAGCAAAGTCATTATTGCTTCTATATATTTTTGAGAAATGTTCTGTCGGACCGCAATTTCTTTCAATGGAGTCCATGAGTTGCTTGGCTGTTGCGCTAAATCAATCAGTACACGAAGCGCATATCTTCCACGTGTTGAAACTAACATGATT
The DNA here is from genome assembly GCA_902772605.1 of uncultured Spirochaetaceae bacterium. Lineage (GTDB taxonomy): Bacteria > Spirochaetota > Spirochaetia > Treponematales > Treponemataceae > Treponema_D. The sequence goes on along the minus strand of CACYBG010000224.1, from coordinate 2,735 downwards.
AAATCATATCACAAAAATCAAATAATGATAACCACTCTAAGGGTCATTTAAGAATCGGGGTTGAACTTGCCTTACACTTTATGGCAGAAGATACTTTTTTATATTGATTAAAAGTATTACAATGGAGCCTATCTGAAAGTTCATTTCCAATGACTTTTTAGAAGTTACTAATGTAAAATCCATGGGCAGAATTCGTACCGGTTTTCGGACAGTTGATGAGACCGAATCCATTGAATGCCCGTGAAAATCGATTTTGAAGAGAAAATGTTATGGCAAGACAGATGATTATGGGAAATCAGGCGATTGCGCTCGGTGCGTTGAAAGCCGGTGTAAATCTTGTTGCCGGATATCCGGGAACACCATCCAGCGAGATAATCGAATTCGTATCCAAATATAAAAAACAGACGGGAACTTATGTTGAATGGTCTGTGAATGAAAAGGCCGCCGTAGAAGTTGCCGCCGGAGCAAGTTATGCCGGAAGCAGGACTTTGGTTACGATGAAACAGGTTGGACTGAACGTTGCGAGCGATCCAGTCATGTGCCTGAGCTATGTCGGAGTTAAGGGCGGCATGGTGATTGTCTCTGCCGACGACCCCGGTCCCATTTCAAGTCAGACGGAACAGGATACCAGGAACTTTGCTCAGTTTTCAAAGATACCGTGTCTGGACCCGTCAACTCCAACGGAAGCTTTTGAAATGATTCAGGAAGCATTTGAAATTTCCGAACGATATAAAACCCCGGTGCTTTTGCGTCCGACCACCAGAGTCGATCATGCATATGAAAGCATGGAATTTCCGGAATTGGAATCATGCAGGAAGCCCGGAATTTTTGAGAAGGATTCTCAGCGTTGGGTGATTTTTCCGCGTTCATCATTTTTAAATCACAAGCGGATTTTTGAACGCAACGAAAAGATTCTGCCGGATGAATTTTCAAAATCAAAATGGAACCGACTTGATGGAAATGAAAAAACTTCGGAAACCGTTTTTGTAGCCGGAGGAATTTCCTACTGCTATTTGACGGAAGCATTGGAAATTTTGAAAAAGGAATTTCCGGATGACAGGAGGATTTCTGATGCGAACGTCCTGAAAATCGGAACTCCATATCCATTTCCGTTTCCACTTGCAGAAAAGGCGATTCAAAATCATGCTGAAGCCCTGGTGTTTGAAGAATTGGATCCTGTAATCGAGCAGAACCTGATTTATCTGTGCGGACGGAAAAACATCCGATGCAAAATCAGCGGAAAACTAGATGGAAACGTACCTGAAGCCGGAGAACTTTCAGTTGAAATAGTCGAAGGAATCTTGAGAAATCATTTTGGAATCGAGGGAAAAAAAGTTTCTGCTGAAAAACCGGAGCTTCCCGTAAGGCCACCAGTCCTTTGTGCCGGATGTCCACACCGCGGTGCATTTTATGCGGTCAAACAGGCGATGAAGGGCATGAAGACTGCTTACTGCGGCGACATCGGATGCTACACGCTTGGAAATGCAAAGCCCTTGGACATGACGGACACCTGCCTTTGCATGGGTGCAGACATTACCATGGCTCAGGGATTTTATCATAATGAACCGGACAGAAGGTGCTTCAGTTTCATCGGCGATTCAACATTTTTTGCAAGCGGAATAACCGGAGTCGTAAATGCCGTTTACAACCAAAGCCGTCAGACGATTTGCATTCTGGATAATTCAACGACTGCAATGACAGGACATCAACCGCATCCCGGAACCGGAGTTACGATGATGGGTGAAGTCGTTGAAAAAATCAGCATACCGAAAATTCTTTCTGCAATCGGAGTTTCGCCCATCATTGAGGTGGATCCGTTCGATCAGGAAAAAGCGGTTGAAGCCGTAAAGACCGCATCCGATTCAAATGGAGTAAGTGCGGTAATCTTTAAATCTCCATGCATTTCAATCGCTTCAAAACTTGGATATAAATTTCCGTCGGCAAAATCAGTGGACGCAGAAAAATGCATCGGGTGCAGAAAATGCATAAATGAACTCGGATGTCCTTCATTGAGCTTGAGTTCAAATGCAAATTCAAAAGGCAAAAAGACTGTTGAAATCGACAGGGCGCTTTGTACGGGCTGCGGACTTTGTGAAGGCGTTTGTCCGACAAAGGCAATCGGTTGATTTATAGGAAGATTATTACACTTACAGATTTTATCGACAGGAAAAACGAATGGCAAAGAATATTTTGATATGCGGAGTCGGAGGACAGGGAACGGTTCTTGCGGCAAAAGTTATTTCTCAGGCTGCGGTCTCAAGCGGAAAAAAAGTCCTTTCTGCAGAAACAATCGGAATGGCTCAGAGGGGTGGTTCCGTTACAAGTCACGTTAGGATTGGAGATGACGTTCATTCACCGTTGATTCCAAAGGAACAGGCCGATTTAATCATTGCATTTGAAGCTTCGGAAGCGGTGCGGAACATTGAATATTTGAAGAAGGGCGGAACGGTTGTAATCAATGAAAAAATCGTACAGCCGACTACGGCAAGTCTGACCGGAAAAATTTTTGAAACCGAAAAGATGATTGCATATTTGAATGGAATCGATGCGAAAATAATTTCAGTCGATGCAGATTCAATCAGCATGAAAATCGGAAGTCCAAAGGTCGTAAACATGATTCTTCTTGGAACAGCTTCAAAAACGGGGCTCGTTTCAAAGGAAGAAATCCTTGAGGCGATAAAGCTTCTGGTAAAGCCCGATTTTTACGAACTGAACGTAAATGCCGTGAACGAGGG
>CACYBG010000223.1 GCA_902772605.1 uncultured Spirochaetaceae bacterium | reverse complement strand
GAAGATGCGCAGAATGTCTATTTAATAAAAGACGGCACACTCTTTATGCTTTACGGCAGAAATGATTTTGAAAAAATGACCGGCAGAAAATATGAGTATGTAAAAGGATTCAACGGTCATGGAGAAATTGCTTTGTACGTTGACACATTTGATGAAGTCGATGAAAAATATAAGGAACTGATTTCAAAAGGTGCCGCAAGCGTATTGGAGCCGACAACCGAACCATGGGGACAAAGAACCTGTTATATTGCAGACCCCGAGGGAAACCTGATTGAAATCGGTTCCTGGAATAAACCTTTCCGTTCTTGGTCTGACAAGGATATGTAATTTATTGATTTCCGCATTGAAGATATTGTTGCACACACATTGATTTTGAATGACAGGCAGTCAATCGACGTGCGGTTAAAAGGAAAAAATATGAAAAAAATTACTGTTTTATTATTACTGATTTTAATTAGTTTAGGCGCTTTTGCAGATGATGCTCATGGAACAATCGAACCCAGTCTTGGAGGATTTTCAATCCAAAACTGTGATTCCATAGAAATGACGGACGAAACCGTAGAAATCTGGGAGAACAGGGTAAAAGTAACTTTTCATTTTAAAAATCTTTCTTCGCAAAAACAAACCGTAACAATCGGATTTCCCGTAAAGTGGTATGAGGAAACCGGAGTTTCAGCAGATGAAAACCGCTTAAAGGATGACGAACAGACAAAATCCGCAATAGAAAAATATTACAATTTTAGAAGCCGCTGCAACGGAAAAAAACTCGAACGAAAACTAATTGCCTCTGCCAATCAATACGGCTCATTCGATTTCTGGTTTACGACCGAACTCGTCTTTGCGCCTGGACAGGTTCTGGAAGTTGTAGATGAATATAATGCAGGATACTCTTATGGCAGTGACAGCATCGGTTGGTCATGGAAAACCTGGTCATATATCCTTTCAACCGGCAGTTCATGGGCAAACAACATTAAAAAGGCAACGATTATTTTCCATTCAAAATACAAATATCAATGGAAAAAATATTATGTTTCTGAAATCGCTGGTGAAAAAAATTATATATGGGACATAGACAGCATGAGCTATCATTGGGGTTCCTTTTCCCATGCACCAAAATCAATCAAATACGATAAAACTAAAAAAGAGACCGTAATAACATGGATTCTGGAAAATATAAAACCTCAAAAAGAATGGGAAGCAGAAACAATTACGTCGGCTATCCATTCTCCGGATAATTGGAAACAGGAATTTGCCTATGACCTTGTAAAAGATGAGCTGTTCAAAATACCGGGATATACCAACGGTTCACGATGGTGGTTCGATGACGAATACAGAGAAGATTCTGATAGAACATGGATTTATGAAGAACTTGGAGAAAAAGAAAAGTTCTATGCATGGGTAAAAGAATTATATGAAAGCGGCTTTACGGAATTCCAGGCAAAAACCAAAGTAGCAGGTGTTTATGCCCAACTTTTAATAAACTCTATTTACGCCATGCACGGCTATCAGTTTAAAAACGAAAAATGGGCAGATACGTTCAGCCGATTTTTATGGTACAAGCCCGTTACTTCATCACTTTCTGAAAAAGACTTTACGGCCGAAGAAAATTCCATGATAAAACGCTTGAAAAAATTCAGGTAAAACATCAAAATCGGGAAAAATGAATTATTTATATTTTGGAATCATTATAATCGTCACGCTTTTAATCTCTTTATATTTTTATGGAAAGAATAAGAAAAATTCAAATGTATATGCCGTGCAGAATAAAGCTGATGAAAATGAAGAAAACGATGTTCAAGAACAATCATCCGATGAAGGAACTGCAAACGGTCCTGCATTTGATGATTATAAAATCGAAATAATCTATTATTGGATGACTCAAAAAGTTTTTCCGAACAAAAACATAGATTATGAAATCCTAAAAGAAAAAATACTCAACACGATTGGTGCACTTCCTGAAATTTTGGAAGATGATACGACATTCGTAAACAGCGATCAGGAAGAATTCTTAAAGGAAATATCAGGACGAATAGAGTATTCATCGCCAGTAAAATTTTTTATGGTAAATAAAGGGCGCAAATTATTTTTCCATTTGAAAAACCTTTTCATTCTGGCAGGATTTTTTTTCTTTATCCTGTATCAAATAGAAATACGAAAAGAGAATGAAAATCCAAGTTTCATATATTTAATCGCTGCATTCATATCATTCGTGCTTTCGTTTATATTCGGTAAATTCTCAGAGAAATTCCTTGATTTGTTGATAAAAACATTGAAACCGGGAGATTATTTAAAAATCATTTCCGAGCCAGACGAATTGATTGAAAAGAAAGTCAAAATAAATCCGCTGAGTAAAAATGAAAGCGCTTTTAACAGAACGACAGTTTTCTTGAGCAAGAAAAAAATGCTGTTTGAAGATTTCGTATCTCAAAGTCCTAAAATGCTAAATACGATTAACAATAAATTATGTCTGTATATTGTCATTGATTATTTGAAAACCGTTTATTCAAAAGAAGCATACAGGGAATATCTGCTGGAAAAGGAAATTGACGTTTTAGAATTTATCTGCGGATTCAATCAACATGCAGTGTCTGCCAATTTTGAACTTGCGCTGTTATACTTGCAAAGCAACAGGCTTGACGATTTTTATGATACGCTGTTAAAATGCAGAAACATAAATGGATACGATTGGGTTATCGAATCATACATACAATCGTACGAATTCTATAAAAAAAATTGTGAAGAAAAATAACCGCATGATAAAGTAAAATCAAGTAATTTGATTCGTCTCAAACACTTAAACCGTTAATTGACATCCGACAGTTCTTCTTGCTATATTAAGGGCAAGGAGAAAGTTATGAGAATTTTAGAAAAAATCAACAACCTTGTAAAAATTTCATTTGCTGTTTTAGCAGCATGCCTTTCATTTGCTAGTTGCGAAATGTCGCCTTCAAGTTTTTACATTAATTTTGAAGAAATGCAATATGGCCTCGGAAATGATACGATACAAGCTGAAATCGTAAGCAATGACAATGGTAATTTTCCAGTGCGGGACGTTACCTGTTATTGGACGTTTGACGGTTCAGAACCAACCGACACTCAGACGGAAAATACAACGGAAGCTTTTGAAGCAAACAAATCCGGCAATGAATTTATAATCAACATTCCTTCAGATTTCTATTCCGGAACAATAAAATTTCTTTGCAAAATAACCTATTCGGCAATGGGCAATAGAAATACGGAAACAAGAAGAATCGACAAGAATTTTTCAGTAAAGTATCATTCCCATTCAAATGAGTCTTCAGTTGATTTATACAAAAACAAAGGCATTCAAAAAGAATACTACATAAATCAGAGTTCTCAAGCG
>CACYBG010000222.1 GCA_902772605.1 uncultured Spirochaetaceae bacterium | reverse complement strand
AACTGCTGGCGCTAGGTGTTAATCACACAGACTATCAATTTTAAGCTATGTGAAACAATTTCCCCCTGAACCTTCACTTTTCCCCGCGCCTGTATTATAATTATAACGAAAGGAGGCGCCGCTGATATGGGCAGTCAAAGATACGATAAAGCAGAAACTGATTTATCAAAAAAATTGGGTTTCAGCTTTGAAACACAGCGGAATCCGTTTTTCTCATGTTTTTGGTAATACATATGGTAATTATCACGTTCCAAGCAGGAGTCGGCTGTTTGCGCATGAACTGTCTGGTCATGCTGTACCTGAAATAAAAAATAAAAATGACAATGCTGTTTCAATTGAAAATGAAATTTGCAGGCAGATGAATTGGATTGAAAGAGAGGAAGAACCAGATCATGCATCGGTTTAAATTGTTAATAATATCTTTTGTCGTATTCTTTTTTGTCTCCTGTTCTGCCGGAAAAATACAAATGGTCGGTGTAAATTATAAGTTCCGGGAAAAAAGCTTTTCATTCGAGGTTCTTTATGAAAACAAAACCGATTCCATTCTCCTTTTTCCTGATGCGTTCAAAACCTGCATGGTATCAGTTTACGAGGACAAGAATTCAATCGTTATAGATGAGTGCAATGCTGGTTTTAAAAATCTTGATGAAATGATAAATATGCAGCTTGCAGAAAAATTGATGGATGAAAATGATTATTTCACAAAACTGAGGATCCTTGAAATCCCTCCGGGACACAAATTTATTTGCAGTAACGTTATTCTGTATTCAGAAATACCCGAGCGCATAATCAAAGAAAAGGGTATGATTGAAATACGGATGAACTACGGTATGGCAAAAAATATAGAGCATACGCGCCTGGAAAAAATAAAGGCGAAAGGTTCCTTGAAAAAATATACGGAAAAAATCAAGCTTGAAGGTGATTCAAGAAATGATCTTGGAGAACTGCCTTATCCTGGATTTTACCCGGTTTGTGATTTGGAACGCTGCATTCATTTTGACCGCCTCGGGCCTCCTGATTCTGTGCATGTTAATTGATTCACCGAATGACATAACCGAGAATATGCTTAGAAGTGAGTTGAGTTTTTTGTTGAGGGCTGATTATGACTAAAAGTAGGAAAGTTATTTGGATTTTAGGTTCAATCATATCCATGTTGATTGCAATTATTACTAAAGGCTATTTTCGCTCCAATAAAATATATTGACAAATCCAGTGTCCGAGGTGGCGATGCTGAATATGTTTTTGACTATGACGGAAACATAATCAGCAAAAAATTCGGAGGATGATTTTCCATGTCCACAAAAAAAGCATTGCCACCCCCAATCAACAAGGGTATAATATGGAAGATGAAAACCGCCGACAAGGGGGATACCTTCAAGTTCGAATTTCAATACCATTTTACTTTATACGAGGTAAGAAAATGAAAACAAGAAAAATAATTCTGATGCTTGTTTTGTGGATGTTTTCTATCAGTCTTTTTGCACAGCAGAAGATTTCTGGACAGCAGAATCCTGACAAGGTTTTTAAAGTTATTTGCGAACGATATTCGAGAATATGTAACACACTGAATTCTGAGCCTATAGAAAATTTACCGAAAGATGAAAATGCAGTGCGGCTTGTATCAATCTCAAATTCTATAATAAGGCTTGTTTGGACAGAAAGCAGCTGGACGATTGAGTTTACCGAAGGAAATGGGAACGGAACAAAAATAGTCAGAAAGAAAACTCTTGATGTATCGGAAGAAGCCGTAAAAGAACTTTTGGCATTGCTTGAGGAAAAAGATTTTTATAATCAGCCGTCCTCTCTTAACGTTAGTGTACGTGATGGTACTGAGTGGTTTGTGGAAGCAAATATAGACGGTAAATATAAGGCTCTTGTAAGACCTTGCCCGGAGCGCACGTTCCTTAACGATATAGGAGAAAAACTTTTTAAAATGGCAGGGGAATGGCCTTCCGATGAAGAACTGGAAGCGCTTCACAAGGAATTTGAGGAATACCAGAACAGCAGAAAGCTGCTGAAAAAAAAGCGATGAAACTTTTGTTACGCAAATAATTGTTTCAGCTGGATGCATGTTTTTTTGGGGAAGATGTAAGCGTCTAATCAACACCCCCTACGAATAAAAATTTGCATGCCATATAATCTTCTTGATTTTTAAGATCAAGGAGATTTTTTTT